>CAIUQQ010000001.1 GCA_903901345.1 uncultured Bacteroidota bacterium
AAACAAAAAAAATCCCGCTTTTTTGGAGCAGGATTTTTTTTAAAATTATCATATTTTATGATGCTTTTTCTTCTTTCAAGAAAGGAACATTTACGCTTAATAAATAGTATGAACCAAATAATATAGCAGTGAATAATAAGTCGCCTTGCAATGCGTTTTTAAAGAAAGGTAAACCTGCATAGTAACTTTGTAATAAGCCACTTAAATTAGTTGGGTAAAAAGTATTATCTGCAGTGTATAAAAACACACAATTAGTTATTAAAAAGAAAACTACAGAACCTAATAACGATGAACCTAAAATAGAAATTGGATTGTTTTTATTAGTAACAAACATGCCAATTACACCAAATAAGGCAAAACAAGCATAAACAGGAATCATGCCTGCGCCATAAAAACCAACAAAAAAATCACTGATAAATAATGCAATTAAAGGCAAGCCAATGGCTAAATATCTATTGGCAATAAATGCACCTGCAAATAATGCAATGGCACCCATTGGTGAAAAATTTGGGGCAAAAGGTAAAAAACGACTGATTGCAGCTAATGCAATTAAAGCAACGATTGTTATAAATTTTTTATTCATTTTTATAGATTTATTGTTATTTAAGGATTGCAAAGTAAAGCATATACTTTATAAACAAAAACAATTATTTATTGATTTCATCAACAAAATGTGAATTCTAGAATTGTTGTAAAATCAACCGTTTAATTCATAAAAATACCATTGGGCAATTTTTGTTATATATATATTTGATAAATTATTCATATTGCAGCATTATTAAATTACAATAATTTAAAACAATTACAATATGAAAAAACACTTTTTACTAGCTGGAATAGTATTTAGTTTGGGAATTTCTACAAGCATAAATGCACAAACACAGCCTGCAACTGGAACAGGAACGGTACTTATTGAAAAAGTTGAAGCCAAACCAGGTGAATTAAAAATAGCTTATGAAAAATATAAGCTTTCAAATGGCTTAACATTAATCATTCATGAAGACCATTCAGATCCATTGGTTCATGTAGAAGTTACTTACCATGTGGGTTCTGCTCGTGAAGCAGCTGGCAAATCGGGCTTTGCGCATTTATTTGAGCATATGTTATTTCAAGGTTCTGAGCATGTAAAAGACGAAGAACATTTTAAAATGGTTTCGGCAGCAGGTGGGCAAATGAATGGAAATACAACAAGAGATAGGACTACTTATTTTGAAACTGTTCCTTCCAATTATTTAGAAACTGCACTTTGGTTAGAATCAGATAGAATGGGATTTTTATTAGATTCATTAACCACTAAAAAATTTGAAGTACAGCGCTCCACCGTAAAAAACGAAAAAGGACAAAACGTAGATAACGTTCCTTACGGTAAAGTGAATGAAATTCGTGATCAAAATATGTATCCAATGGAACATCCTTATAGCTGGCCAGTAATTGGTTACTTACGCGATTTGGATAATGCAACAATAGACGATGTGAAAAACTTTTTTATGCGTTGGTATGCGCCAAACAATGCTTCTTTAATTATTAGTGGCGATGTAAATCCTGCTGAAGCAATTAAATTGGCAGAAAAATATTTTGGCCCAATTCCAAAAGGTCCAGAAGTTCGCAAACAAAGAGTAGAACCATTCCGTTTGGCAGATAATAAATATGTAAATTATCCTGATAAAGTATTTTTCCCAATGAATGAATATACTTGGCCTACTGTTGCTCAATATAATATTGATGAACCAGCATTGGATTTTTTAGGTGGCATATTAAGTCAAGGGAAAAACTCTATTTTCTATCGTAATTTCCAAAAACCTGAAAAAGTTGCGCAAGCATCTGCCTATAATTCTGGTTCTGAATTAGCAGGTGAATTTGTAGTTGATTTATATACTTTCCCTGGAAGTGAAGACAATGAAGAAAAATTATTGATGGAAACTTTTGCTGAATTTAATTCAAAAGGTGTAACTGATGAAGAAATAACTGCTGCTTATGCACAAATAGAAAATAGCTTAATTGGCGCCATGGAAAGTGTGCAAGGTCGTTCGTCATTGTTAATGTTTTTTCAGTATATTCATAATGGAAAAACTTATAATGTAAACGAAGAATTAGCTCGTTACAAAAAAGTAACTAAAGAAGATGTAATGCGTGTTTTTAGAAAATATATTTATAATGTAAATACTAAAACATCTCAAAACTTTGTAAAAGTAAGAGTGTTCCCTAAAGATTTAAATGCTGCTAACAAACAAGAATACGTGCACAAAGATCCAGAAATGGAAAAAGGAACAAACGAATTAGAATATAAAGGATTACAATACAATAAAGCGCCAAATACTTTTGATAGAAATATTCATCCAACACCTACAACAGCAAAAAATGTAATAGTACCAACTTTTTGGCAAACCATATTACCTAATGGTATTAAAGTAATAGGAACACGTTCTGCTGAAACACCTAATATTGATATTACTATAAAAATGAAAGGTGGAAACATGGTTTTAGACCCAAGTAAAACTGGTTTAGCAAGTTTAACTGCAAACATGATGGGTGAGGCAACTCAAACAATGACTGGTGAACAGTTAGACGCTGCCACTAAAAAAACTGGTGGTGGATTTGGTTTCAGTGCGGGTTTTGATGCATCATTTGCTTCATTAGGTTGTCAAAAGAAAGATTTAGATGCCATGCTTAAAATATTTGAAGATGCTTTGATGCACCCTAAATTTAATGCTGATGATTACAAACGTATTTCAAACCAAACTTATCAAAATGTAGAACAAAGTTTACAAAGTGCATCTTATGCAGGTGGCTTAGTTTTTTCAAAATTAATGTATGGTAAAAATTCTATTCAAGGTGTTCCTGCTGGTGGAACTACTAAATCGATCAAAAGTTTTAGCATAAAAGATGTTCAAAATTATTACGACAAATATTATGCGCCTGATTATGCTACTGTAGTTGTTATTGGCGATTTAAGTCAAGAAGAAGTGTTAGCCAAATTAAGTTTTTTAAATAATTGGAGTAAAAAAAATGTGGTATTACCTACCCTACCTGCAACAGTTCCTGCTGCTCAAACTCAAATTTATTTAGTAGATAAATACAAGGCACCACAATCACAAATATTTGTTGGAACTGCTGGGATTCCTTACGATTGGGAAGGCAAATATTACAAAGCATCTTTAATGAATTTTATTCTTGGAGGTAACTTTAACAGTCGTTTAAACTTAAACTTACGTGAAGACAAAGGCTTTACTTATGGTATAAATAGTAGCATGAGAGGCAATGAATTCAATGGAATTTGGGCTACTTCCGCTGGTGTTCGTGCTAGTTCTACTGATAGCTCCGTTCGTGAAATTATCAAAGAAATTAACTTAATACGTGAAAAAGGAATTGATGATGAAGAATTAGCATTCATCAAATCTTCTATCGGACAAAGTGATGCTTTAAGGTATGAATCAAATGGTGATAAAGCAGGATTTTTAAGCTTGATAGCTGATAAAAATTTACCAGCAGATTATCAAACCAGACAAAGAGCAATTTTAAATGCATTGACTAAAGAAGACGTAAAAGCATT
>CAIUQQ010000002.1 GCA_903901345.1 uncultured Bacteroidota bacterium
ATTATTAGCAAGTGAAGTATACACTAGCGATGGTGTTTTATTGGGTAAATATTTTTTGCAGAACAGAAGCAATGCTAACTTTGAAGAACTAAGTCCGCAACTGTTAAACGCACTGATAGCAACAGAAGACATTCGTTTTTATGAACACAGTGGAGTTGATAATAACCGATTATTTACCATTATTATTTACAATTTAATGGGCAAAAAACAAGGTGGAAGTACGATTACTCAGCAACTTGCGAAAAATTTATTTCAACGTAAACGTTTCAAACATTTTCACGAAAAAGTAATTACAAAATTACAAGAATGGATTACAGCTATTCAAATTGAAAAAAGATATACGAAACAAGAAATTTTAACGATGTATTTTAACACCGTGGAATTTGGTGGAAACGCGTTTGGAATTAGAAGTGCAGCAAAAGTGTTTTTTGGAAAATCGCCAAAAGATTTAAATGCTCCGGAAGCAGCTTTATTGGTAGGAATGCTTAAAGGAATTACCAAATTTAACCCAAATAGAAATCCAGAAAGTGCATTAAATAGGAGAAATACTGTTTTGAATCAAATGTTAAAAAATGGTTATTTAACTAACAGCGAAGCTTCAAAATTTAAGCAAGAAGAAATTAAATTAAATTACCAAGAAGATGATCATAACGAAGGATTAGCTACTTATTTTAGAGAACATTTGCGCATGGAGTTAATGGAATGGGCCGATGAAAATGGATATAATTTATACAAAGATGGATTGAAAATTTACACTACCATTCATTCAAAAATGCAAGCTCAAGCTGAATTAGCAGTGGAGAACCATTTGCAAGTAATGCAAAAGAAATTTTATGCGCATTGGAAAGGAAGAGAACCTTGGGGAAGCCATAAAGAATTAATTACCATGGCCATGAAACGCTGTGATAGATATAGAATTTGTAAGGAACAAAACCTAAGTCAGGCAGATATAGACAAGCAGTTTAATACCATTGTAAAAATGAAAGTTTACAGCAGTGCAAGAGGCGAAATTGATACCATGATGACACCTTTGGATAGTTTAAAATACTACAAATATTTTATGCAATGTGGCATGTTAAGCATGGATCCTAAAAATGGACAAATTAGGGCTTGGGTTGGTGGAAATAATTACAAGCATTTTAAATACGACCATGTCAATCAAAGTTCAAAACGCCAAGTTGGTTCTACTTTTAAACCTTTTGTTTACACACTTGCCGTTGATAATGGAATTTCTCCTTGTTCAATTTACCCCAATAAACCGGTTCAGTTTGAAGGTTACCCTGATTATAACCCAGGTAATGCCGATGAAGAATATACAACTGGCGATATGACCATGTACAGAGGTTTACAGTTTTCAGTAAATTTAATTGCTTTAAATGTATTGAAAAACTTAGGTCCTGATGCTATTAAACAAGTAATTAATATTGCTAAAAAAATGGGAGTAGAAAGCCCAATGGGACCATACCCAGCCACGGCTTTAGGAACTGCCGATATTTCGGTTTTTGAAATGACAGGCGCCTTTAGCACTTTTGCCAATAATGGCGTTTGGATAAAACCCAATTATTTAGTAAAAATAACAGATAAAAATGGTAATTTAATTTTTGAACCAAAGGTAGAAAGTAGGGAAGCTTTAAGCGAACAAACAAGTTATGTAATGTGTAAAATGTTGGAAAAAGTAACCACACACGGAACAGCTGCAAAAATTAAATACCAATACGCAATACAAGGTGCTGTGGGCGGCAAAACCGGAACCACACAAAACTATAGTGATGGATGGTTTATAGGCATTACACCTACTTTAACTACCGGAATTTGGACAGGTTTTGAAGAAAGAGCCATTCATTTTAGGAGCATGGATTTGGGAAGTGGTTCTGCCATGGCAATGCCAATTTTTGGCAATTATATGAAAGCCGTTCAACAGCAAAAATTAGTAGAAATTGTTCCAAACTGGACTGCACCAAAATCTGATTTAACCATAGAGTTAGACTGCGATAAATTCAAACCTGAAAACAAAACTGGAGATCCTTTTACGGAAGAATAACAATGATTTTTAATTTTAAAATACAGGCAATAAAACATTTTATTTATCTATAATTCAGCAGTATAATATTTTAAGTAAATATTAAAATAGGTTATCAGATTTTTAAATTATAGCATTGTATTACAATTTAAAAACTACAAATATGAAAATGAATTTTAAAAAAATTACGCTAATCATTGCATTAGCTACAGTTGGTGCTTTTAGTGCAAAAGCACAAATTTCCCTAGGTTTAACAGGTGGAATGGGATTACCCATGGGTGACATGAGTGACAAGAATAAAATGGATCTAGGAAATGGATTTGGTGGAGGACTTACAGCTCGTTACTTTTTAAATGAGAAAATGGCAGTAGGTTTAAACTTAAGTTATTTTTCCTTTGCAGTAAATAATATTCCATCGGGTGTTACTGCAAGTTATTCAAATATGCCTATAACAGCAGCATTTGATTATTATTTTATGGACGAAGGTATTAAGCCTTATGCAGGTTTAGAAGCTGGGTTTTTATATTCATCTATAAAAAGTTCACAAACTATTTCAGGAATTTCAGTAGATGTTACTGGTTCTAAGTCAGGTTTATTAATTGCTCCAGTTGTTGGTGTAGCTTATGGTGTGAATGACGCATTAGACATTTTATTAAATGCAAAATATATGTATGGTATGACAAGTGGAAAAATGGATCTTACTGCAACAGCTGGTGGTCAGACTCAAAATACAACAACTGACTGGTATGATGCAACTTTTGTAAATATAAACTTAGGTGTTTCATATAAATTCGGAAACTAATAATTTAATTTTTTAGAAAAATCCTCATTCAAGTTTGAATGGGGATTTTTTTATGCCTTTTTCAAAGTTTTTATATTATTAGAAATTGTTCCAAATTGGACCGCACCAAAATCTGATTTAACCATAGAGTTAGACTGCGATAAATTCAAACCTGAAAACAAAACTGGAGATCCTATTACGGAAGAATAATGTATTTTTAATTTAATAAATTATTAAAACAATAATTTATTAAACTGTAAAACAGAATAATAGCGTTTTAGTATTAATATAGATTGAATAAAAGTAGGTAATTAGATTAAAAATATATAATGTTGTATTACAATTTAAATACTAAAAATATGAAAATGAATTTTAAAAAAATTGCGCTAATCATTGCATTAGCTACAGTTGGAACTTTTAGTGCAAAAGCACAAATTTCTATTGGTGGTTCTCTAAATATTAATTCTCCATTGAGTGATTTTGGAGATTCTAAAACAGGATTTAAAACTGGTTTTGGTATTGGTTTACAAGGTCGATATGACCTAAATGACAATATGAAAGTTGGAGTAAATACAGGCTATTATTCTTTTACAAATCAACTTTCCGATAAAATCACCTTTAGAATAATTCCTGTTGTTGCAGTTTTTGATTATTATTTTATGACAGAAGGTATAAAACCTTATGTTGGATTAGATTTAGGAATGTATTTAGGGCAAACATCAATTGATGGAAAAACTGATGGTATAGATGCAACCAATAAGTTTGGAATTGCACCGCACGCAGGTGTTGCTTATGAAGTAAATGATGTGATTGATGTATTTGGGAATTTAGGTTACAACATGATTTTTAATAAAGATGATGCAAAAGGTGAAAAGGATATAACATACCTTGCAATTAACTTAGGTGTGAGCTATAGTTTTGACAAATAATTGATTTATTATCAAAAATAAAAAAGACTTCTTCATTTTTTGGAGAAGTCTTTTTTGTATTCTCAATTTTCTTCTTTTGAACTTTTTCTTCTATCTATTTTTTGGCTTGGTGTGTAGTAAAATTCATTTACAAAAACTATTTGTTTGGGAATTTCATAAGGCTTTAAATTGTCTTTTAAATAGGTTTTTAGCAATGAAAATTTTAATATTTGTATATGAAATTTTTCTATGTAAATGACTACTTTTTCTCCTAATAATTCATCAGGTAAACTACCAACAAAATAAGGGAATGAGGGTATGTTTTTTAAAGTTATATAAGATGCAATTTCATTTTCTACCTTTAGCGCATTTACTTTAAAACCCCCACTGTTTATTATAAAATCTATTCTTCCTAAAACACTAAAACCATTTGCATTAATTGCTGCCAAATCGTTTGTTTGTAACCATTGGTTTTTGGTAATTATATTTTTAATTTTTAAGGTATTTTCTTTGCTTAAAGCAATTTCATTATTGGGCAATAATTGAAACGAATTTTCGGTTTTTAAATGGCGTAAAGCAATATGACTTAAAGTTTCTGTCATGCCATAAGTAGCCCAAATATTTACTTTTAAATGAACACATTGCTTGATTAAACTATCAGAGGCAGGCGCGCCTCCTAATAAAATATTTTCAAATTGGTTCAATATATTTTCACCATTTTGGGTGTTTAAAATGCTTTGCAATTGCATTGGCACCAAAGAAGCAAAAGTATAAGGGTGATTTTCAGACAAGGTTTCAAATGGATTGGAACTTGGATTGACTATGGAAACTGTTGCATTTAATAAAACTGCCCTTGCCAAAAGCATGGCGCCAGCTACTAAATGAATGTCTAAACAAATAAAAAAATGTGGTGAATTTTGCTTTAAACTTAAGAAATTATTAGTTTGTGTAGCCGACCAAATCAGTTCTTCTTTTGTAAATGTAAATTGTTTGGGAACCCCCGTACTTCCTGAACTTTGAAAGATAAAGTCATTGTTATGAAACCAATTTTCAAGAAAAGAAAAGGCTTTTGTTTCGTTAATATTCAGTATGCTTTTATCTATATTTTCTAAATCGTTAATTGATTCAATTTGATATGCAATATGTTTAATAAATAATTGCATTATTTATTAAATTCATTCATGGTTAATGGCAAGCCTTTAAATACAAAACTTTCAATGGCGTCAACCGATTTATGAATTAAAAAAGGTATTTCTTTCATTTCATCTGTATTCCATTTTCCTAGTACATAATCTACTTGTCGGCCTTTTGGAAAATTATTTCCAATGCCAAAACGTAACCTTGGATAATTTTGAGTAAGCAACAATTCATTGATACTTTTTAGTCCATTATGGCCAGCATCGCTACCATTTCCTCTGATGCGTAATTTGCCAAAATCAATGGCTAAATCATCTACTAAAATAAAGATATTTTCAATAGGAATTTTCAAATCTGTCATCCAATGGCGCACTGCTTTACCACTTAAATTCATATAAGTAGTTGGCATAATTACGTGCATTTGTCGGCCACGCAAATTCACTTGCGCATATTGTGCATGTTTTTGAACTGTAAAATTTCCTGCATGTTTTTTTACCAATGCTTCCGCAATATCAAACCCAATATTATGACGGGTTTGTGCATATTCAACACCAATATTTCCTAAACCTACAATTAAGTATTTCATATAATTTGGGTAATATAATTATGCATTTTCTTTATTTAATTTTTCAATATTGTAATGTGTCCAATTGAATTGCGTCCGCAGTGCGGACGCAATTGGGAAAACTCTATAAAACTGTCTGTAACGTTCAAGTTGTCTTAAGGAGAATCCCTTACCTAGCTGAGGTTCCAGCTCTTTTGATAATGATTTTATTAAAAATTCCCCATACTTTGCTCTTTCCTTTCCCAGCTGCTGTTCTTCGAAAATGGCTTTACCAATTTGCCAATACATGAATGCTCGTTCACTATCAACGGAACGAATTGCCCTTTCTTTCGAATTGGCAATAATTAAATGTATTTGGTTAATCAGTTCGTTTTTAAGTTCCATTTCTACTTACTATAAACCATTTTTACATGTTCAATATCGGCTTCCCAAAAGTTTTCACCTGCTGGTTTAAAGCTATTTTTGGCATATAAAGGTGCAGCTGTTAATTGCGCATGCAAATATATTTTTTTGTTAAATGGAATGGTTTCGCCTAATAAATGTTTGACCAAAGCTGATCCAATTCCATGTCCCCTGAATTTTTCCAAAACAGCAAATCGTTCTAATTTGTAACCATTTTCTGTTTCACGAATTCTAGCTGTTCCAGCCGGTTCATTGTTATAATATGCTATAAAATGAATGCTTTCTTCTTCAAACTCATACTCTAATTCTTTTGGGCAATTTTGACCAATTACAAAAACTTCGTGTCTAATATCCCAAACTATTTGTTGGGTGTTGGCATCTATTATTTTTTCAATTTTTATCATTGATTAGGATTTAAGGATTAATGGATTTTTTTAGCGGAATAAAATTATTTATTTTTACTAAAATATTTATTTAAAGCTTGACCAATTAAAAATACATCTTCAAAAGAATTATACATAGGCACTGGACTCATGCGAATTACATCAGGTTCGCGCCAATCGGGCATGATATTTTCGCTTTCTAAAAAGTCGAATAATTGCTTGCCATTTTCTTTCACAATAATTGAAAGCTGACAACCTCTTTCCTCTTTATTTTTAGGAGTAATTACAGTTAAATGTTCGCTAAAATTATTTAAAATATATTCTAAATAACCAGTTAGCAATTCACTTTTTGCCCTTAAATTTTCTATTCCTGCTTCCGCAAACATTTCAAGCGATGCTTTATGAATGGCCATAGGAAATATTTGTGCATTACTTAACTGCCAACCTTGCGCACCGGCAATGGGTTTGAAGCCTTTTTTCATTTGAAAACGTTCGCCTTCATCGTGTCCCCACCAGCCTGCAAAACGATTGATTGCTGAATTTGCATGTTTTTCGTGAACAAAAACACCACTTGTTCCACCTGGCCCACTGTTTAAATATTTGTAAGTACACCAAACCGCAAAATCTACTTCCCAATCATGTAATTGCAAATGCAAATTGCCAGCGGCATGTGCCAAATCAAAACCTGCATAAGCGCCAACTTCATGCGCAGCTTTACTAATTGCTTTCATGTTAAAAGCTTGACCAGAATAATAATTTACACCACCTAACATGACCAATGCCAAACTATCCCCATTTGCATTGATGGTATCAATAATATCTTCTGTTCTTAAAGTATGTTCGCCCGCTCTTGGTATAAGTTCTATAATGGCATTTTCTGGATTTAAATGATGGTGTTTTACTTGCGTTTCCATGGCATATAAATCACTAGGAAAAGCAGCAGCTTCCATAATAATTTTATAACGAGTAGCAGTTGGCTGATAAAAACTTACCATCATTAAGTGCAAGTTTACCGTTAAATTATTCATAACAACCACTTCTATTGGTTTTGCCCCCACCAATTTTGCTGCATTTTCAGTTAAAAAATGATGGTATCCAAGCCAGGGATTTTTAGCGTTAAAATGACCTTCCACGCCCATTTTAGCCCAATCACTAAACTCCTGTTCTACCGCCAAACGAGCTGATTTAGGCTGTAATCCCAAAGAATTTCCACATAAATAAACTACATGCTTATTGTTATTGGTTAATAAATGAAACTGATTTTTAAAATGTGCGAGTTTATCATTTGCATCTAGGTTTTGAGCAAAGCTTAAGGTGTTTTCAAATTGCATGTGCAATAATACAAAAACAAATTTTTAAACCATAATGTAAACCGTGATTAGACCTTGCTTTAAAAAAATTTTTTCTAAAAATAAATTACTGTGGAAAGCTTGTAACCCTTAAATAATTTCCATTTTTGCTTACATAATATTGACGAAGAGGTCTATCTGCAGGACCTTTACTTACGGTTCCTGTACTTAAAAAAAACTCACTTGCGCAGCAACGATTTGTACCACTTCCGCATTGAAAATTTGAATTGTTATTTGCCATAAAAATTCGACTACAAGTACTGTCAACTTTGTAAGGACAAGCTCTGTCAAAAGCTAAATAGTCATCAAAATTATTGTATATAATAATTCCTTTATAGCCTACTCCTTGACCATCTCTATAAATAAATCCACCTTGATATTGCAATGGAGCAGCATCAGGCAAAACCAAATTTACATTGATATCGAAGTTAACAGGTGGAAAAAAGTCAGTGTTTTGAGTTGCACTTTTATCTTTTTCGCATGCTGCAATTAAAATAATTCCAATGATGATAAATATATTTATACGTTTCATTATTTTAACCAAGCTAATATTTTTGGTAATGTGTTTGTTTTGTATTTAAAATAAGGTCTTTTAAAAGCTCCAAACGATTTATAGAAACGCGCAATTCCTTCTTTTTCGGAACCTTCAAAATCTATAAAACTATTTTTTCCTGCTAACTGAGCAATGACACCATCCATTAAAAAATGCATGGCTCCAATTTCTTTTCCTTTACTGTCAGAAGTTCCCAAATGAAAAATAACTCTATCCTCATTGATGATAAAAACACCGGTTGCTACCAAGCCAAATTGTTTACTAAAAACACCCATTGATAGGAGCATATTTTGTTTGTTACAAATTTTGTAAAGTTGCTTTAGCATTAAATAATCTTTTGCTGTAACTCCTTTTGTTTCTGCTCCTTTGTGCTTTACATAAAAATCAACAGACTGCTTATAAGGCAAAACTTGTAAGTATAAATTTTGCTCTTTTGCTTTTTTTATATTTCTTTTGGCTTGCCCTTTATAGGCTGCAAATAAATCGGCATAAGTTTCGTCAATTGGTAGTATAAAATTTTTCTTTTCTATTAAACCTTTCGCGTTATTGTCTTCATTGAAGTTAATGTCAATAAATTTATATTTAGAAGGAATGGCATCTATAAATTTTTGTACTATAAAATCAGGTGTTTCTAAACGAGAAAAAACTCCTAATTGCTGTGTAAAAAATGGTTGAAATAAATAAGAAATAAAATATTTTCTTCGATGGGTGATGGGCATGATAGCCTCATAATCATTTAAAACTAAAGCATCCCAATTGGGGCTTACCACATCTAAATACCATGAAAATGCATATACCAATGAATTGCTAGCTTTGGCTATGCAGGCATCCCATTTGAATTTATCTATTTCAGTATGTTTTAAGTAAGTAATCAAATTTTTTATTCACACAAAAATACAAGAATCTTAGTTAGAAACACATACTATTTTTGATTTAAAACAAATTTTGCAAATTTTTTGCAAATAAAAAAGGGTTAAACAACTCCTTTAATAAATTTAATTTCTTCCATTATAGTTTTATTTTGAGTTATATTTATTGCAACTGCAAATTTGGTTATATCATTTATAATTAAAATTTTATTTCAAAAATAAACATAAGTTTGTTCAACAAATTAATTAATTGAAAAATGAAAAAATTAATCCTTTTTACAATTTTATTGCTAACAGTTGGTATTGCAAATGCTCAATATATGTATGATGGTTCTGGACGTCAAATTGGGAAGGCAAATGGTAATTATTATTATAATGGTTCTGGTAGGCAAATAGGAAAAGTGGAAGGAAATTATATTTATGATGGTTCTGGTCATCAATTAGGAAAGGTGGATGGAAATTATGTATACGATGGCACCGGACATCAAATAGGAAAAATAGATGCTAATTATCTTTATAACGGTTCAGGTCGTCAAATAGGGAAATTAGATGGAGATTATTTGTACGATGGTTCTGGCCACCAAATAGGAAAATCAGACGGATTTAGGCGAATGCAAATAATAATTTTCTTCTATTTTTTTATGTAGTGCTTTCATTTACAGAAATTGATTATTAGAACACTTGATAAATTTACAAACATTAAAAATACGCTATTGTAATTTATGCTTGGTTTTTTTAATTAACAAAAAAAGGAGAGCCATTTGACTCTCCTTTTCCATAAAACTTCTAATGTAATTTGATTGAAATTATTTATTTGATTTTTTTAAGATATTATATGGGATATCCAAAATTGGACCATCTTTAATTTGAATTGTTGCCTCCGCTCCCATTAAATCAGTAATTGTTCCCTGATATTGCTTATTTATTTCTCCTCCAGGAAAAATCTTACTTCTAAAATTAAGTAAAACTAGTAAGTTATTATCGCCAAGTGCTTTTTTCAATTCTCTTTTGTAAACAAATATAATTTCTTCACCAATTTTGAATCCTTTTATATTTTGACTAGCCACTTTTTGTCCCCAAATATCGCCACTTGAAATAAATGTAATTTTATTAACAATTTTATTTTTGGGGTCAATCTCCCTTACTTGATAAAATCTTACATTCATTAAATATTCCCCACCAACTTGATTTTTAACTACATTGTCAACAGCTTCATTTAATGTTTTTCCTTTAAATTTATTTATTTCTTTGAAAATACGATTTCTCTTTTTTACAATTCCATCTTTAGATTTTGCAATGACATCGTCTATTTCAGTACTTGAAACACCAGCATAAGTTTTTAATACTTCGTATTTTATAGAACCATCTATATTTCTAGTTGAAACTGAGTTAAAGGCTCCAAGTGGTGTTACATATAATTTTACTCCACAGGATGATATTACCATCAAAAATACAGTAATAATTAAAATAAATTTCATGTTTGTTTTCGTGTTTGTTTTCATTTTTTTATGTTGTTTTTTTAGTGAGTGTTTATTTTTTAATTCAACAAAATCTTTTTTACATCGATAATATTTCCTGATGCATCAAGTAAGTTTAAAAAGTATATACCATTACCACCCCATTGTGTAATATCAATTGTAAATTGTTGTTGGTTAATGGCTGATTGGAATTTTTGTTGACCTAACGAATTGAATATTTTTATAGAATATCCTGACATTTTTGTGATATCACCATTATCTATGGTAATGTGGTCTTTTGTTGGGTTTGGATAAACCTTTAAAGTGTTACTATAAGTTATAGGATTATAACCAGTACGGTTAACATTTATAACCAATGTATCAGTTACCGTAATGGTTTGATAACATAAGTTTGCATTATACAAATTGCTTATTTCGGTTTGTGTTAGGGCTCTATTCCATGTTCCTATGTCATCAATTTTTCCGTTCATAAAATTGCAATTACAATTATAGCCTTGCTTACCAATAAAGAATGGATTAGTATCTCCATTTGAATTAGGAGTAAATGGATAATTTTTTTGTCCTGTTAGAACCCCATTAATGTAATATTTGCATATGTTATTTAAATAATCATAAGTTACAGCAATATGATTCCATGAATTAATTTGAATTGTACCATCAGAAGTAGTCCACCTTCCAATAGGATAATTTGCCAGTTCAAGTCCTATTTTTGGATTTTCGTAAATTGAAAAAATATAGGTATCTTTTGAATTGTCTCCATTCCCAGCCCCCTTTGAAATAATTGCCATTTCTTTTTTGACACTATTATTTGTAATTATCCAGGCTGAAAAGGTAAACGACCCATTTCCTGGAAGGTTTAAATTACTATTATGTGGAATAGAAATATAATCACTCAATCCATTAAAATTATAAGCACAATTATTAATTCCAA
The DNA here is from genome assembly GCA_903901345.1 of uncultured Bacteroidota bacterium. Lineage (GTDB taxonomy): Bacteria > Bacteroidota > Bacteroidia > UKL13-3 > UKL13-3 > JAAFJM01. Next base: position 11,377 of record CAIUQQ010000002.1, read on the forward strand.
ATCTATCAGTATTTAAAGTCGCACCATTAACAGTTCCGTTATACCCGTTACCACTGGCATCATTTGCATTGCCATTAAAAGGCCAGTAACCAACTAATCCATTTGTTGGTACATAAGTTGGCACTTGTGCCATTGTTAAATTTGCAAATCCTAGAATTGCAATTGTTGTGTAAAGTAGTTTTTTCATAATTGGTTTATTTATAATGATTGACATACCATTGATTTATGTTTATGCAAATATAACCATATATGGTTAGTATGCAAATAATTTATTGCTCTTTATTGTTTGGCATAAATGGAAAAACAACGCTATAACATTTTGTTTGGTGAATTTGTTAAATTTAAAAGGGCACAAAAAAATATGTCCCAATCAGATTTGGCAGATTTAATGGGTAATAATTTCCAAAATATTTCTCGGCTTGAACGTGGTTTAATTACACCTACTTTATTTTGGGTTCAAAACCTTGCAGAAGCATTTGAATTTAAATTGAGTGATTTAATAATTGAGTTTGAAATGTTTGTTAAAATGCAAGGAAAACAAAAATCAACATAGTTTATCACTAACCTCATCAGAAAACTAATTAACTATAAAGAGTGAACAGTTTTTTCTTTCCTAATCTTTCTTTTATTGTCTAGTATTACCCTGATTATATTGCAAATTTTTTGCAAATAAAAAAGGGTTTCAGAATTTTAACTTCTGAAACCCTTGATTTTAAGTGTGGAGGCAACAGGATTCGAACCTGTGACCCTCTGCTTGTAAGGCAGATGCTCTGAACCAGCTGAGCTATGCCTCCATTGTTTTGGGGAGTGCAAATATAGATTTATGTTTAAAAAACGCAACATATATTTTGCTTTTTGCCAAAAAATATGCTTTAATGCCTAATAATCTTAGTTATAAAATATGCTACACATTTAAATTTATGTTTATTGAACCTTGTTTTCTTTATAAAATATAAGTTGCAAATTTGCGTTTACCTATAACCGTGAAATCAATTTATAAAATAATATTAGCAAGCTTTTTAGTCATTCTATTGGCTTTAACCATTTTTGCAGGCTATTTAATTAGCAATAAGCGTGTTTTAACTGCCTATGTTCTTGAGCAAATAAATAGTAATTTAACTGGGCAACTAAAAATTAGTTCAAGTGATGTGACTGTTTTTAAGAACTTTCCAAATGTAAGTTTGGATTTAATAGGTGTTTCAATCAGTAAGTCGGATTCCATCATTTTAAAAGCCCAACATGTATATTTGGGATTTAATGTTAAAGATATTTTTAATAAAAAATATAAAATTCAAATTATTACCATTGATAGTGCTGCTGTTAATTTAGTGATTTATAAAAATGGTGAAAATAATTTTGATATTATAAAAAAAGGAAATGAAGCCCAAAAGGGTGATGATAATTTTTTACTTGATTTAGAAAAAGTAAAACTGCGAAATATTGACTTTAGCTTTATTGATTTGCAAAGCACACAAAGTTACAACACACAAATTCATGAGTTAGAAATGGATGGAAAATTCAAGAACAATGAGTTTGCGTTAAATATTTTTGCCAATGCTTTTGTGAAAAATATTTCAAGTAATGAAATTGCGTTTTTAACCAATAAAAATTTAATAATAAAGGCAAATATTGATGTAAATAATTCAAAGAAAGTTTATCAATTTAAGAATGCACAAATTAAATTGAATGAACTAGATTTATTGTTAAATGGGAATATAAAAAATAAACCCAATGGAAATGAATTAGCCATTGATTTTGATTCAAAAAAGATAAGTATTACATCACTTTTAAGCTTACTTCCTGTTAAAATACCTCAAGAAGTATTGGCTTATAAAAGCAATGGAAATGTATTTTTTAAAGGCAATATTAACGGATTAATTGGACCTAAAAACAATCCGAAAATAAATATTGATTTTGGAATTAGCAATGGAAGTATTCACAACGAAAAGCTGAATATTGATTTAAAAAATATATCGTTAGTAGGTAAGTTTAATAATGGTAATCAGCAAGGCCTGGCAAGCAGTAAACTTAGTTTAAATAATTTTAAAGCCACACTTGAAAACGATGAAATTAGTGGAGATATAAACTTAGAAAATTTATTAATTCCTAAAATAGATTTAGCGCTTTTGGGTACTGTAAATTTGGAGAATTTAGTAAAAATATTTCCAGTTTCTAGTATTGAAAAAATAAAAGGTACGCTTCAGTTTGACACCAAAATTAAAGCTGATTTGGCCAATAATGATCCTGCAAGTATTTGGAAACAAAATGGTAATTATGGTAAGTTTAATTTGCTAATTAGCGATTTTAAAATAAAAAACTTTGATAAAACCATAGATAACTTAGCGGCCGATTTTACTTTAAATGGCGCTGACTTATTAGTTCAAAAATGCAATATAAATTTAAACCAATCGGATATAAATATACAGGGAAATTTAAACAATATTTTAGGCTATTTATTTACAAATAATGAAGTATTGAAAGCTAATATTTCCTATAAAAGTAATTTTGTAGATTTAGCACATGTGGTGTTTATGCCAGAGGCAAATGCCAATGATAAAAAAGAGACAAAATATAATTTACCACAAAATATAGAATTGCAATTAAATGCAAACATTGAAAAACTGAAATTTAATAATTTTATTGCCAATAATGTGGAGTGTGCGTTGCAGGTTTTACCCATGCAAATTATCATTAGTCAGGCAAAACTTAAAGCATTTAATGGCAACTTATTATTTAATGCTAAAGTACTAAATAGTGAACAGGGCAATTATTTTATTGAAAGTAAAATTGATTTGAAAAATGTAAATATTACTGATGCCTTTCAGCAATGCAATAACTTTGGTCAAACAAATATTACTGATAAAAATATCAAAGGAATTTACAATGGAAGCATTGATTTTGCTGGTGTTTGGGACGAGCAATTGAATTGTAAAACAGATAAAATATTTGCTCAAATAAAAGTTCAAATTTTAAATGGAGAGCTTATAAACTACAAACCATTAAGTGCATTAAGTAAGTTTATCAATTTAAATGATTTGCAAAACTTAAAATTTGCCACCTTAAATAATACCATTGAAATCAGTAAAAAAACAATAACCATTCCTAAAATGCAAATTGAAAATAATGCAGCAAATATTTCATTAAGTGGAAGCCAAAATTTTGATAATTTTATTGATTATAATTTAAAAGTAAACTTAAGTGATATTCTTAGAAAAAAATTAAGTGCAAAAGACAATGCCTTTGGGGAAGAAGATGAAAAAAGAAAAGGATTAAATTTATTCATCAATATGCGAGGACCAATTGATGATTTGAAGTTTAAATACAGCAAAAAAGAAGTAGCACAAAATATAAAAGAAGGATTGAAAAAAGAAACTGAATCTATCAAAGATATATTGAAAAAAGAGTTTGGAATTAAACCAAATGATGGCAAACAAAATACGAATAAACCAAAAGAAAAACAGAATGAAACGGATGAATTGGAATTTGAAAAAGACTAGTATTTTTATACTAATATTATTGACATATAGCCACTGCTTTGCACAAAAAAACACCATTAGCAAACTTAATTTTTATGCTACAATTGGATCCGTATTTAATGGTGCAGTAAACTCATCTACAAGTAGTAAATTAGCTAATGGAACTCAAACTTTTAGTAAGTATCAAGATTCAATTGCAAGCAGTGAAACTTGGCGTTTAACATTTAGCCCTCAAATTGGAATTATATATAAATTGAATAAAGACGTAGATTTTCAATGTGGGTTTGGTTATATTGTTTTAGGCCATCAACGAACATTAAGTAATTTAAAATATAAAGATTTGACTTTTCCTGGAATTGGCAGTGGCCTTGGCAATGGTAAAATTATTGATAATACCAATGGTGAAAGAAGTATAAATTTAAACTATCGTTATCATTATTTACAAGTTCCATTAATTGTTAATTATCATTTAAATTTTAGAACACTTACTCAAAAAATTAAAATTGCACTTTCGGGAGGAATAGGATTAAATGTATTGCTAAAACACGACATCAATGCGGTGTTAAGTTCGGGTTTTAAAATAGATGAAAAAAGTAGTTTTTCACTTGATAGTACAGGTTATTCGGCAAGTGTTTTTACTGCAAATTTGATGCTTGGAACAATGGTAGATTATAATTATTCAAAACAAATAAAATTTGTTTTCCAACCCATGTTAGGTTATTATCCATTGTCGGTAACCAATAAAGATTTAGAAGCTAAACCATGGTTTGTAAATTTCAATCTAGGTGTAATTTACACACTTGATTTGTTAAAAAAATAAGCTAAAATTTCATAGAATATATTTTCTATAAATACATTTTTTTAATTACTAAGCACCATATTTTTCATGCAATGGTTCATTAATGATGTTTCGTAATTGAATGAGTAATTTTTCTGCATCTACTTTAGTCATTCCTTTTGTTTCAATAGGCGCATGAATAATTACTTCTGCTTTTCCTGGACCCGCTTTGCCGGTAAACAAGCCACTGCGTTGAAGTCTTTTCCAATTTGTAGTTTGCGTAACAGGAATTATAGGAATTTGTAATTGAATAGCTAATGCAGTAACACCGGCCTTAAATTCACCTAATTTTGGTGCATTTACAGGAATAGTTCCTTCGGGTAATATGACAAGTGGAAATCCATTCTCAAGTACACGAATCATTCTTTTAAAACTTTTCATTGCCCCAATTCTACTATGTCTATCTACCAAAATATTCATTCCCGAAGTATAGAAAACACGAACCAGTGGCCATTTTTCAATTTCTTGTTTCCCAGTAAAAATAAAATGTTGGGGAAATATTGAATATAAAGTTGCGGGGTCAATGAATGAACTATGGTTAGAGCAAATAATAAATGGTTTGTCCATTATTATATGTTCTTTTCCTTTCACTTTTAAAAATATTCCAGCACCAAACAACCATAATTTTGAGAATACTTTTAAGAAATTAAATGCATTTGGAAATCTTGATTCTTTAGCCAATAAAAAGGCAAAAACAGGATAACTTAATGTCATGATTATAATAAAATATACAAGAAAATATATTTTATAAATAAGTATAAATGGGTATAAAATAATGTTCTTTACACTAATTGAATTGTTACTCATAAGTATTGATTTTAAAAAATGTAAAGTCATTTATAAGTAAATACAAAAGGCAATTTTAAATTACCTTTTGTGTTTACAAACAGCATTAATAACCTTCTTTATCTTCTTTGTCTTTCAATCTATCTTTGATGTCTAATCTATGTTTTCTAGCGGTATCAATGGCAATATCGTAACCTGCATCAGCATGACGAATTACTCCCATTGCTGGATCGTTATGTAACACACGTTTTAGTCTGCGTGCTGCATCTTCAGTTCCATCGGCTAAAATAACCATTCCCGCATGAATAGAATAACCCATTCCCACTCCACCACCATGATGAACCGAAACCCAACTTGCACCACCAGCAGTATTAATTAAAGCATTTAAAATTGGCCAATCTGCTACTGCATCGCTGCCATCTTTCATGGCTTCTGTTTCGCGGTTCGGACTAGCCACCGAGCCAGTATCCAAATGGTCACGACCAATTACTATTGGACCTTTTACTTGTCCAGTTCTTACCAATTCGTTAAATGCCAAAGCAGCTTTTTCCCTATCACCTTGTCCAATCCAACAAATACGTGCAGGCAAACCTTGGAACGCAATGCGTTCTTGTGCCATGTCTAACCAACGATGTAATGAAGTATTTTCAGGGAATAATTCTTTCATTACGCGGTCGGTTACATATATATCATTAGGGTCGCCACTCAAAGCTACCCAACGGAAAGGGCCTTTTCCCTCACAGAATAAAGGACGAATATAAGCAGGCACAAAACCAGGAAATGCAAATGCATTTTCAACACCACGTTGGTCTTTTGCTTGTCCGCGTAAATTATTTCCATAATCAAAAGTAATGGCACCTTTGCTTTGCAATTCAATCATTAGTTTTACATGATGAGCCATGGTATCTAAGGATTTTGATACATACTTTTCTGGTTCCGTTTTACGCATGTGGTCGGCTACTTCTTCCACAATTCCTTCTGGGTAATAACCGTTCAAGGGGTCGTGTGCCGAGGTTTGATCAGTTAATAAATCTGGAATAATATTGCGTTCAATTAAACGTTCCAACAAATCAATAATATTACAAACTACACCAATAGAAAGTCGCTGACCAGCAGCTTTAGCTTTTAAAGCCATGTCAATTGCTTGGTCAATGTCTCGGCTCATTACATCTAAATAACGGGTTTCAATGCGTTTTTTTATTCTCCATTCTACCATTTCGGCAGCCAAACAAACACCATCGCACATGGTAACGGCTAAGGGTTGTGCGCCACCCATTCCGCCTAATCCGGCAGTAACAGTTAAAGTTCCTTTTAAAGTTCCACCAAAATGTTGGCGAGCAGCTTCAGCAAAAGTTTCATAAGTGCCTTGAACAATTCCTTGTGAGCCAATATATATCCAGCTTCCGGCTGTCATTTGGCCATACATCATCAAACCTTTTTTGTCTAATTCATGAAAAGTTTCCCAATTAGCCCACCTTGGAACCAACATACTATTGGAAATGATTACACGAGGCGCATCTTTATGGGTTGGTAAAATTCCAACTGGTTTACCACTTTGAATCAAAAGGGTTTCATCGTCTTCCAAATCTTGTAGCGCTTTTACTATTAAGTCAAAACTTTCCCAGTTTCGGGCAGCTTTTCCTATTCCACCATACACCACTAAATCGTCTGGACGTTCGGCCACATCGGGATCTAAATTATTATGTAGCATGCGCAATGCAGCTTCTTGAACCCAACCTTTGCAACTTAATGTATTGCCAGTTGCGGCATGTAAATCAGTATGTTTAGTCATTTTATATGTTGTATTATTATTATAAAAAGGAATTTTCAAAAGTATTGTTTTGAAACTTAAAATTTTACTACAATAAATGATTTTTGGTAGTTGAATTTCACATGATTATTTTAAATGAAAAATGGTACGTGAATATTTGTTATTTTGTAGCTCAAAACAAAAACCAATGGAATTCCCAAAAACACCCATCATTATTTCAATTTTTATATTTACTATTTTTATTTGGTCCTGCAAAACAGTAAAAATTGAAGCACCAAAACCCAAAAGTTTTATTGGCGTTCAGCCACCAAAACCAACTTCTATCATTGGTTTGCCAATAAACATTAATACCGAAGGTTTAACAAAGTCATTGAACAAAAAGTTCAACAACCAGCTTTACAAAGATTCAAGTTTTGAGGATAATGATGTCGATAATTTAAAGTTAACAGTTGTAAAAAGAGGTGAATTTATTGTTTCAACAGAAAACAATGGATTGAATATTACAGCACCTTTGCACATTGATTTTACTTATTTGTTAAGTCTTTTTGGAGGTTCACAGCAAATCAATAAAGGAGTAAATTTAACAGTAAATTTTACTTCAAACCCTTCCATAGACCGAGACTGGAATTTAATATTAAACAGCAAAGGCAAAATTACTTGGGACGATTTGCCTGTAATTGATTTAGGAATTACGAAGCTTGATTTACCCAATATTTTTGGTGGTTTAATACAAAACTTAGTCAACAAAATGGCAAAGAAAATTGATGTGGAAGTACCCAAATCTTTGAATATTAAAAAACAAATTGCTGATGCTTGGCTCACTTTAGAAGAACCAATTTTATTAGATTCAATTAACAATGCTTGGTTAATGGTAAATCCTAAAAACATATTTATTACACCCATTACTTATACAAAAAATCAAATGCAAATAAAGCTAGGTTTGTCAAGTGTCATTGAATTGGCATCTGGTTATAAACCAGTAAATGATTCATTTGCTAAGCGATTACCACCATTGCGTCAGGTCAATAATTTTGATGAAAATGTAAGACTGAATTTAGGCGCATCAGTTACATTTAACCAAATAAATGATGGATTAGCCAAACAATTTGCTAGCAATCCCATGGCCTTTGAAAGTTATGATTACAAAATAAAAATTAACGATGCAAAAGCATTTAATTACGGAAACAAAGTAATGATAGCCCTTGATATAGATGGAAAAGTTAGAACAGGAATAGTTGGAAAAAATATAAAGGGAGTTATTTATGCTACTGGAGTTCCAATTTACAATGCAAAAAATAAAACAATTGAAATTAAGCAATTTGATTTTGAAATAAAAACCCGCGATTTATTATTGAAAGCTGGAACTTGGTTATTGAACTCGGCTGCCTTTAAACAAAGCATTGAAAAGCAGTTGGTTTATTCTATTGCCGACCAATTGAATCAAGCCAGGTTAAGTGCAAATGATGCAGTTAATAAAAAAATGATTGAAACGGTAGATATAAAAGGTTATGTAAAAAACTTAGAGCCAGGAGAAATATTTGTTACTTCAAATGCCATTAGAATTAATATAATTACTGATGGAAATATAGAAGTAAATCTGAATGGATTTTAAAACATTTTGATCAATAAAAAAGCCTATTTCATTCATTTTGAAATAGGCTTTTTTATATTTAGAAATAAACTTTATTGTTTTACAATTTTCATTGTTTTTACAACACCGTTAGTACTAATTTTTACTAAGTAAATACCAGCTGCCAAATTGCTTGTATTGCTTAATTTGATTGTACCTAAGCCAATAGTAACAGCTTCAGTTTGGCTGATTAAAACTCTTCCACTGATGTCAATTATTTGAACAGTACTGATTGTATTTTCAGTATTTACAGTTTCAATATTTAATTCGCTGGTAAATGGATTAGGATAAATGCTAATATCATTTCCAATTGCATCGTTAATTGAAACTTCTTTTACTGGCGATAAAGTAGATTTACCATCAAAATCTATTTGATTTAAACGATAATACAATTTTTGAACTTGTTTAATTGCAAAAGGATTTTCATCAATAGAACTATACATTACATTGTTATTTGAATTTCCTTCACCTTTTACAAATGCAATAGTTTCAAATGTTTTTCCATTAACAGAGCGTTGAACATCAAAGCCTTTGTTATTGATTTCGCTTGAAGTAATCCAAACCAATTTAACATTATCATTTACTTTTTTAGCTTCAAAATAGCTTAGTTTAACTGGTAAAGTTGTTGTATTGTTTGAGGCAACAGAGGTAAATGCATTGTGCATATATTTACCATTGTATTCGTATGCATCAAAAGTATAGTTGGTAAGCATAGTTAAACCAGTTACGGCAACAGTATTTCCAGTACCATTATAAACTACAAAATTTCCAGTTCCTGTTGTGTCACCTATTGAATAAATTGCGTTAGCATTATATAATTTATTATTAGTTGGAGCAACCGCAGCTGCAGAAGTTAAACGTGCAACAATTAAACGTCTTTGTCCGTTACCAATAGTACAACTAACAGTAGCAGTGGTATTAGTAACAGCCGAAATGGTAACAGAAGAAGCAGTTGTAGTTGGTGTAACAATATTAACAACTTCAATATCATCAATTGCCCAACCTTCATCTACTACATAAGAATCGGCAATAAAACGGAAACGAACACGAACATTTGCTTGACTAGCAGCACCAGTTAAACGGAAAGCACTTTCTATCCAACCACTTACTTGGCTAGCAAATACAGTACCTGAACCCAAATCTGAAGAGAAATAAGGAGGCGCAATGGCACCACCACTTGAAACAAAGTTAACATTGTCGTTATACCATGAATAGCTGTTGGTAGTATTAAAATTACTTCCATTTCCAACTACACTGTCTAAACGATTCCAGAAACCACCATTGATTGAAATTTCAACAATTAAACCATCCCAATCAGTTTCAGCTTTAAACTTATGGCTAAAACGAACGATTGGATCAGCAGTATAAGAAGTAAAATCAAACTGAGGTGAAACAATTGAAGCATCGTGATCAGTGTCATAAGTTCCTGTTAATTTAGTAGCCCAAGCTTTAGTTCCACTATGCGCACCGCTTAAGTATGTTTTGGCGGGAGTTCCTAAAACCCAATTGTTATTGGTAGGGAAACCAACAATCCAGTTTACGCTTGTACTTGAAGAAGAAAGCATAGAATTCCATCCTCCAGCACCCGCTTCAAAGTTTTGTGAGTAAGGTAAAATTGAAACTATTGGATCAGTAGTAAAACTATCAATAGTACTATATGCAGTTCCAATTCCATTTGTTGCGTAAGCTTTATAATAATACTTAGTAGAATGTGTTAAGCCTGCAGGATTTATTGAATAAATTCCAGCAGTTACCACAGGACTTGTAGCAGAATCAATAGCAGTACTAAATAAAGTTAAAGGACTAGTTGTAGTATTATAAACTATACCACTTGCAGTTACTGTACTTCCACCATCAGAAGTAATATTGCCACCCACAGTGGCAGTTGTTGAAGTTAAATTAGTAGCTGCAATTTTTAAAACAGTTGGAATTACAGAAGATGAATTAGTGGTAAATGTACTGTCGGCACCATAAGTAGTTCCAATTGCATTAATAGCATAAGCTCTGTAATGATATAAAGTTGAAATAGATAAACCAGCTGTGCTTTTAGTAAATACACCTAATATTACTAATGGATTTGTAGTAGAATCAACCACGCCAAATGCTCCAAGAACAGGAGCGGAAGTAGTACTATAAACAACGCCACTTTTAGTTATAGCTGAATTTCCATTGCTAGTAATAGTTCCTGATAAATCGGCAGAGCTAGTGGTTATATTTGATTTTGTTCCTGTTAATACTATTGGTGCAGTTGGATAAACTACTTCTACGTTGTCAAAAGCTACACCTTCATCTGTTCCACTTCCATCTGATGCAAAACGAATTCTAAATTTAACATTTGATTGTCCGGCAGCACCTGTAAGTGGAGTTTGACTTTGAATCCAATTTGAAACATTGCTAGAAAACAAATTACTATTTTGCGACCATTTACTTGGAGCAACTGGACCAGCTGTACTGCTGCTATTATACCAACTAATACTATTTGTAGTATTAAAATTTGTACCAGTTCCTAAAGTATTGTCAAGCTTAGTCCAAGTACCACCATTGATAGAAATTTCTAAAACACTTGCATCCCAACCTGTTTCAGTTTTAAAATTATGTCTGAATTTAACAATTGGATCTGCAGCATAACTTGTAAAATCAAATTGAGGTGAAACAACAGCAGCATCATGGTTATCAGAATAATTTGCTGCGGTAGAAGTAAACCAACATTTTGGCGAGCTATATGAACCGCTTAACTGAGTTTTTGCAGGTGTTCCTAGCACCCATTCATTTAATCCACTAGTTGCTAATGAGCTCCATCCTGTTGTGCCAATACTATCAAAATTTTGAAAATAAGGTAAAACAGAAATAACAGGAGCTGTGTTAAAACTATCCATTGTACTATAAGCAGTTCCAATACCATTGGTTGCATATGCTTTAAAATAATATTTTGTAGCATGAGTTAAACCTGTAGGATTAATTGAATATAAACCCAGTGTAACCAATGGACTTGTTGTAGAATCAACAACACCTGTTCCATATAAAAACGGGTTTGTAGTGGTTGAATAAATTACGCCACTTGCTGTAACTGTGCTACCACCATCTGATGTTATATTACCACCAAATGTAGCTGTTAAAGCAGTTATATTGCTTGCTGAAATTTTTAATACTGTAGGAATAACTGCAGATGAAGAAGTAGTAAATGAACTATCTGCACCATAAGAAGTACCCATTGCATTTACAGCATATGCACGATAATAATAAGTAGTAGCAGCATTTAAACCATTAGTACTTATTGTAAAATTACCAAAACTAACTAATGGATTTGTACTTGAATCTATTACTCCAAAACTACCACGAGTAGGGGTAGTACTTGTACTGAAAACAATACCACTTGCGGTTATTGTTGAACTTCCATTATTGGTGATAGTTCCTATTAAATCAGCATTTGAAGTAGTAATATTTGACTTAGTTCCCGTAACTACTGTTGGTGTTGTTGGAACAGTAACTTCTACATTATCAATTTCCCAACCTTCATATTCTAAACTTGAATCTGTAATAAAACGGAAACGAAAGCGAACATTTGATTGTCCTGCAGCACCAGGTAAAGCTATTATACTTGTTATCCAACCATTTACAGCAGTTGAATAAGCACTGCTTACATTACACCAAGTATTTCCTTGAGTTGTTGAATTATACCAAGCAGTTCCGTTTGAAGTATTAAAGTTTGTACCTGTTCCAACACTATTTTCTACCTTTGTCCATGATCCACCATTAATTGATATTTCCAAAAATCCTCCATCACAACATGATTCTGTGTAGAATTTATGTTTGAAGGTTAAAATTGGATTCGCTAATAATGTACTAAAATCAAATTGTGGTGAAACCAATGCAGCGTCATGACTGGTTGAATAATTGGTTGCAAGTTTAGTAATCCATGCAGTTGGCGTGCTATAAGCGGCCGAAAGTGTAGTTTTAGCAGGCGTTCCAACTTGCCAATCATTTAATGTTCCAACTACGGCTGTAGTTGTAAATCCTGTATTTACCGATAACGTATCAAAGTTTTGCGAATAGGGTAAATAGTTGATTACAGGCGCAGTGGTAAAACTATCTTGAACACTATAAGCAGTTCCAATACCATTTGTAGCATAAGCTCTATAATAGTATTTTGTTGAATGTGTTAATCCAGCAGGATTAACAAAAAATGTTCCAACTGATACCACTGGAGATGTGGTAGAATCTGTTACTCCCGTTCCAAATAAAACTGGATTTGGAGTAATAGCATAAACAACTCCACTTGCAGTAACTGTAGAACCTCCATCGGTAGTAATATTCCCACCTACTCTAGCGCTGTAAGCAACTATATTAGTAGCAGCAGTTTTTAAAACTGTAGGAATAGTCGCAGCTGAATTGGTTGTAAATGTACTATCAGGACCGTAAGCTGTTCCAATAGCATTAACAGCATAAGAACGATAAAAATAAGTTGTTCCCAATGATAGTCCACTAAAACTTTTTGTAAAACTACCAAAATCTATTAGTGGATTTGTAGCTGAGTCAATAACTCCAAATGAACCTCTAACAGGTGTAGTAGTAGTACTTAAAACTATTCCTGTAGCAGTAATTGGACTTCCTCCATTATTAACAATAGATCCTGATAAATCTGCTGCATTTGTTGTAATATTTGCTTTAGTACCTGTAGCCATTATAGCTATTGATGGTAAACCCATATCGGCCTCATCTGCTCCAATGTCAGGTGCTGTACCTCCACCATTTACTGAACCAAAAGGTCCTGGACGAAGATCACCATCTATATCTGTAACTACATTTGTTAAAATACCCGATGATTCAAATGGACTAGAAATACCTGGAACCAAATGCAAATTTGTTGATGAAATAAAATAAGGATCAAAGTTTAACGACAATGAATCTTTTGTTGTAGCAGTTTTCCAATTAGATAATGTTAAGTAATTAGTACCTGTTATTGAACCAACATATCCTGAAACGCCATTTACAAAATAATTATTATTATTTACCCTAACACCTGCTGAAAAAATAGTAGCTCCACCTAAATAAATAGCTAAACAAGCTTGCCCTGTATTGTCTGATTGCTTGTTTACAAAAATATTATTTGAAAATTCAGCAAGCGTTGTACCCGTACTACTTAAATATACACAAGCAGAATAATTAGAATTTCCGCTGCTTGCATTGGGTCTTACTAAACTTATTGTATTATGATATATTTTTAAGTTTGTTGCCGCTATAGCAGAATATATTCCATAGTTAGTATAACTACTTGCTGATGAAGTGTAATGATAGGCATAAACATCCCTAATCATATTATTGTAAATGCTAATAAACGAGTTATTGGTAGCACTACTAATAAATATACCATAAGAACCCCAACCACCTGTAGAAGGATTTGCAACATCATGAATATTATTATTTCTAATAATTGTTCCAGCATTACTAACGTTTAAATCAATTGCTGCTAAGGTTGTACTTAATCCAGAAATTGTATCTCCCATTCTTATGTCATTGCCTTCAATTAATGCTGAAAAAGAAGAAGCTGTAGTTTGAGTATTGGCTATATAAATCCCTTTAATTCCTATACAATTGGCTAGCACATTTGATCCAATTACATTGTTTCTAATTACTAAAGATCTTTGTAAATAAGCAGCTATACCATAAGAGTAAATTCCATAATAACAACGTTGAATTGAATTGTTTTCAATAGTCATGCTATCGTTATTAGCAGCCCCAGATGCTGTAGTTATAGTACTAGTTGCTAAACTTAATCCGCTATAAATTCCATAGCCCGCTGTTGTAATTGTAGAAGTGCTTCTACCGCCAACTATATTACAGTTCTTTATAGTAATTTTTGAACATCCATCGGCCACTGCAGACGATGAACTAAAACGAAGACAAGCAGTAGATGCATTAGTAGTTGTAGCAACTTGAATTGTTAAATTACGAACTCCAGTTGTTGTAGGATCATCACCATCAATGGTGATGCTATCAGCTCCAATAAACTCTAGTACACCTTTAGCTGCAGTTGGAGTAGTTGCCGAATTAATTGTAACATTTCCAAGAGGTACAATTTTAATACTTTGATAGTTTGACGTGGTTGCACCTGAACGCAAAAGTTGAACTGCTGTTGCTGGTTCTGAAGTATTGGCAGTAACAGAAATTACTATTACGCCTTGGTGAGTGCCTAAATTTATTGCAGCAAATGCATCATTTACTGTAGTATAAAGTGATGGTCCTGTAGTGCCTGCTGTTGCAGTTACACTTACTTGTGCTCTTGATACATTTACCATACCGCAGCACAACAGCAGTATGAGTAAGATTTTTGTAAAACTAGTAAATAGTTTTGTACTTGTTCTTTTCATAATTTTTATTTTATTAATGAATTGTAAATCTAAACCTTTAAAAATGAACTTAGTGTCATTTTATTATTAATTTAAAAACGCGTTTATTTTTACTCATAACTTGCTTATTTATAGTGTATAATATATATATATTAGCTTATTGATTTAACTCATTAAAAAGCATGTGTTTTTCCATTAGTAAAAATAGTTTACTTTACACTACATCGTAATATTAAAACTAATTAACTATATGCAAATAATAAATAAATTATTTCGGTTTTTGAATTGTTGTTTATTCATGCTAACATTTTTTCTTTATTTATAATTCATTTACTAAAAAATTTATATTGCCAACCTTAATATACACAAATGAAAAAATACATATTACTTACTTTAACATTTATCTCCATTGGCTTATTTCAAAGTCACAAAATGGATGAAGGCATGTTCCCTTTATCGGAACTTAAAAACATTAACTTAAAAAAGGTTGGACTAAAAATAAAACCGATAGAATTATATAATCCAAATGGTGTAAGTATAGTAGATGCTATTGTTAGAGTGGGTGGTTGTACTGGTAGTTTTGTGAGTAACGATGGTTTAATTGTTACCAACCATCATTGTGCTTTTAGTTTTGTAGCTGCCATCAGCGACACAGTGAACGATTATATTAAAAAAGGGTATTTGGCCAGAACACATGAGCAAGAAGCTCCTGCTAAAGGTTTGGTTTGTAAAATAGCTGCCAGCTACGAAGACGTTTCTGTAAAAGTTTTGCAAGGCACCCAAAACATGAGCGATGCTGCCGAAAGATTGAAAACAATTGCTACTAATTTAAAAGCAATTACTGATGCTGAAAGCAAAGCAAATCCTACTTTAAGTTGCGAAATTTCGGAAATGTTTACCGGTAGAACTTATGTGCTTTTCCGTTATAAATTATTAAAAGATGTACGTTTGGTTTATGTGCCAGCTCGTAGTATTGGCGAGTATGGTGGTGAAAAAGACAATTGGGTTTGGCCTCGCCATAGTGGCGATTTTGCTTTTTTAAGGGCATACGTTTCGCCCGATGGAAGTGCTGCTGAATACTCACTTAAAAATGTACCTTATAAACCTGCAAAACATTTAGTAATTAACCAAAAAGGGATAAACGAAAATGATTTTGTTTTTGTGTTAGGTTATCCAGGTAGAACATACCGCCACCAGCCTGCAGCGTTTTATAAATACCATGAAAAATACATGCTTCAATACATTAGTAATATATACGATTGGCAAATTGAAGAAATGGAAAAACTGAGTAAAGGCAATCAGACGTTGGCTATAAAATATGCTTCAAAAATTAAACAATTAGCCAATACCACTAAGAATTTTAAAGGTAAATTACAAGGTTTTAGAAGAACCGGTTTAACCAATAAAAAATACAATGACGAAGCTTTATTACAAGATTTTTTAAGTAAAGATGAAACTTTAAAAGCTACTTATAGCAATGTAATTCCTAGAATAAATGTGCTGTATGACGATATTTTAAAATTTGCACCTCGTAATTTATGGTACGATCAAATTTATAATGTAACACCTATGTTTTCAATGGCTGGTGCCATTGATAATTATAAAAATGCGTATGTTCTTTTGAAATCAGATGCTGAAAGAACCGACTTTAAACTCAAACAAGGATTGCGTTTAAAGCAATTATTAGCAACTGCATTTAGCAAATATGATGAACCTTTTGAAATAGCTGCTTTCAAAAAAATGCAAGCAGATGCTGCCACATTTAATAAAAACAACCAAGTAGATGCATTTACCCAAAACATCAACGCAGATGAAATTTACAGCAAAACTATTTTTAAAGATACTAAAATGATTGAAAAATTAGCCAATGAAGACATTGAAAAGCTTTTTGCTTTGCAAGATCCTTTGCTTGATTTGGCAGCTAATTTAAATTTAGAAATCAATTTCTTTGATAAAGAAGACCTAAAACGTGAAGCTGAATTAAACGCTTTGATGGCAAAATATGTAGATGCAAAATCAGTATTCCAAAACAAAAGTTTTGTGCCTGATGCAAATGCAACATTGCGTTTTACTTATGGTTATGTAAAAGGTTATTCGCCAAACGATGCAGAATACCATGCGCCTTTTACCACTTTGCGTGGGGTGGTAGAAAAAGAAGATGGTGTAGATTATGAATTAATGCCATTAATTAAAGAGCTTTATGCTGCTAAAGATTTTGGCGATTTAATGAAACCTAGTTTGGGCGATTTGCCTGTAAACTTTTTATATAATTTAGATACCACTGGCGGCAATAGTGGAAGCCCAGTTTTAAATGCTTATGGCGAATTAGTAGGTATTAATTTTGACCGTGCTTATACTGCTACCATTAACGATTATGCTTGGAACGAAAGTTACAGTAGGAGCGTAGCAGTAGATATTCGTTATGTTCTTTGGGTACTACAAAAAGTAGCCAAAGCCGATGAATTAAGTAAGGAATTGAGTAAGTAAATATACCACAAACTATCCGAGAGTTAGCAAAGCGCTCTAAGGATTTATAATGAGTGTAGTGTCTCCGACACGGGCTTATTCAAAAGAGTCTGATTCCGATAGCTATCGGAATCTTTACTCATTTAAAATCCGTAGATTCTGTGTTAAAATAAAAGTTATTTACGAAATTTTTTTTGAGCTTTTAAGGGCTCAAAAAATTTCAGAATAACTTTTTCCCTAAAATTTAATTTCTTTGCA
>CAIUQQ010000003.1 GCA_903901345.1 uncultured Bacteroidota bacterium
ATGGAGGGATTGTAATCATGGTGAATGGTTGCTTTTTTGGTGTATTCATAATGGAATTGATATCGCATTGATTAATAAAGTTAGAATTGAATGTATACGTAAAACAATTGATTATTTTAAAAAAACGCACTATCTAAATATTATTGATTATGTCGAAAAGTATTCATTAGGCTTAATTTCGCGTTTAGAATATGAAAACTATTCATACTCTCCAGAAATATTAAGTCAAAACCAATATCAAAATGCTATTAATTCATTGCTAGACATTTACAATGCTAAAAATACACTTGCTTTTTTAGGGGAGTCTTTAGCTTATAAAAATTCAAATGAAGAGAAATTTCACGAAAAATATAATATAGAATACATAAATGCACAATATTTATTTTCAACAATAGTTAAGGAAATTATAAAGCCTAATTGGAAAATAGAATTGGAAGTATATAAAGTAAATGATGAGTGGTAAATTAATTCTAAACAATTTATTGGGTTTGTTTTAGTATTGTATTTTTTATGAAAGCAGAAATCAATAGTTTGTATAATCCGCTTCAGTGAATAGAGAATAATTACTGCTTATAATTAAATCTCCCACTTCGCATTCCGAACTTTTTAAACGTCCATCAAAGCTTCCACATGCTTCTTATTAGCTAATTGTCCGCAGGCTGCATCTATATCCTTTCCACGACTTCTTCTTACTGTAGCTCGCACGCCATTCTTTTCCAAGTATGCACAAAAGGCATCTATTTTACTGCTATCAGCTTTTTCAAATTGGCCATCTCCAGTTGGATTGTATTCTATGATATTTACTTTAGCAGGAACTTTTTTGCAGAATTTCAACAATAATTTGGCATCTTCAATGCTTTCGTTAAAATCTTTAAAGGCAATGTATTCAAAAGTAATTCTACTTTTTGTTTTGGCGTAAAAATGTTGCAATGCTTTGCCAACCGCTTCCAAACTATTGGTTTCATTAATTGGCATTATCAAATTACGTTTTTCATCACTAGCTGCATGAAGCGAAAGAGCTAAACGGAATTTCACATTGTCGTCACCTAGCTTTTCTATCATTTTTGCAATGCCAGCAGTACTTACCGTAATGCGTTCATTGCTCATATTTAATCCTTCGGGTAAAGTTATTTTTTTGATGGCAGCCATTACATTGCTATAATTGAGCAAAGGCTCTCCCATTCCCATAAAAACAATATTGGTCAATGGTTTTCCGTAATGTTGATTTGCCCAATTTTTTATATGAACTACTTGGTCGTAAATTTCGGCAGGCGTTAAATTACGTTCCCGTTTCATAGTTCCTGTAGCGCAAAATTTACATGTTAAACTGCAACCAACTTGGCTACTTACACATGCTGTCATTCTATCTTCGGCAGGAATCAAAACTCCTTCCACCAAAAAACCATCGTGCAAACGGAAACTACTTTTTATCGTTTTATCGTCACTAACTTGTTTATCCTGAATTTTTATGTGATTGATGCAAAATTCTTCGTTCAATAAAGCCCTCAATTCCACAGAAAGATTGCTCATTTCATCGAATGAAATGGCAGCTTTTTTCCACAACCATTCATACACTTGCTGACCTCTAAAAGCAGGTTGACCCTTTTTTACAAAAATGGATTTTAACTCATCTAACGTGAGTTCGCGAATATCTATTTTGTTCAATATTTTGAATGATAAGTCAATATTGTTTTGCTAAAACTTAGTATTCGTCATTGCGAGGCACGAAGCTTCCAACAAATCAGAATCACAGAGGGATTGCTTCTTACAACCATTGACATTTTTAAAAACTAATTTTTAAATAAAACAAAAACCACATAGACACATAGAATACATTGCTTTTGTTTCAAGTTACTTTATATTTTATAGAAAATTATTCCATTAACAATGTGCGTTGGGTCGGCAAAAAAGCGGACAAGCCCAAGCCTTGTGCGTGGAAGCATTTTTTTGCCTTGATTTTTTGTTTCTTTTTCATCTAAGGAAAAAGAAAGAAGAAAAAAAAGGATTTGCTTTAATTTACTACAAACTTCTTATTTAAATTCAGCAATAACTGTTTTTCCACCTTTCACCACTTGGTTAAGGTTTACATTTATTTTGGTACCTAATGGCAAATATAAATCAACACGAGAACCAAATTTTATAAAACCCATTTCTGCACCTTGTTCAGCTTGCTGTCCTTCTTTTACATACCAAACAATTCGTTTTGCTAATGCTCCCGCAATTTGACGGAACAACACCGAAACACCATCAGCTTTTTCAATTACTGTTGTTGTACGTTCATTCTCTGTTGATGATTTTGGATGCCAAGCTACTAAATATAAACCTTTGTGGTATTTAAAATATTTTACGATTCCCCCAATTGGATTGCGGTTTACATGCACGTTGAATGGACTCATGAATACTGAAACTTGAATTCTTTTTTCGTTGTAATATTCAGTTTCCATTACTTCTTCAATAACTACCACTTTTCCATCTGCTGGGCAAATTACTTGGTTTTCATTTTGTGTAACAGTAACCGTTGGATTTCTGAAAAACTGCAAAATGATGACTAAAAACACCACTGATAAAAACATGATGGAGTTGATTAACCAATTAATTTCGGTAAAACTGATGGCAAAATTTAAGGCAAATAAACCTAATAATGTAATAAGTATAGTAGCTTTTCCTTCTTTATGTAGCATGTTTTATGTTTTTTTATTAATCGGCAAATATAAATAAAGCTTGTAAATTGCCTATCGTTTTTTTTAATTAAATAAATAATAGCAACTTATCACAATTTTATAATTTAATTTTGGGCGTAACCCATTTGGCCCAATTCTAAGGCCATTGCAAGCCAAAATGGGTCGGGCTATTCGCTCCAATCTTTTTTACCCAACCCACAAAGCCAAAACAAAAAAAGGATTTTCGCTGCTATCCCTTACGCAAGTTTTTAAGTATGAATGATAAATTATGGTTGCTGAGCGAAGCCGAAGCATGAATTATTAATTATAACTCGTAATAAATAACCAACAATCCTTAAACTAAAAACTTCGAACTAAATCACGCAAGGCTTGAAAAAATTTAAAACTTCTTTAGTTCTTTTTATCTTTAAAAACTAAAAAACTTACGCCACCCGAAACATAATAAAATTTTGATTTACCAATAAAATCAAACTCGGATTTGTTATTATTAATGGTAACAGTTGAATTTATATTTGATGTAGGGTAATAACCAAAATCAAAGTCTCCAATTGCAAAAAATCTAAATCTAGTTTTAGTATAGATATTTATTCCTAAATTAACTGAAATAGAGTTAAAGCTAGGAAAATTTTCGGAACTTGGAACTTTATAGCTATATATTGATGTGTCAGCATTACTGCTTCCAAATTCTGTTTTAGTTGAATACGATGTATTCTCATTAAAATTAATAGAAACACCACCTAAAAGTTCCACATATTTACCTAATTTATAACCAATTCTGACTGGAATTTTAAAACTAGTTATACCTAATTGGTAAGAAAATTTAAAATTTTGATTTTCTCCTTTAAAATCAAATTCATAGGCAAAATCATTTCCGGCTATTCCAATGCCTGAATAAACTTTTATTTTATTATTCAATTTATAAGAGCATATTAAATCAAATTGCGAACTTAAACCAGTAGTTAAACTATATTTGTTTTGAGTATTGATGCTATTTGATTCAGCATAAGAAGTATTTTTCTTAATCAAAACCGAAGCAGTTATCTCAAATTTATTAAAGTTTGCTGTATAACTATCAAATTTTTGAGCATAACCAATATTACTTAAAATAATGGTTATGCTCAATAAAAAATATGTTTTGAGCTTCATTTTTAATATTACATTTTTAGAAAACTTCAAAATCTAAACCCTAATCGCAAATCTATTTGTAATTGATTTAAACTGTAGGAACTGTTTAAATCTTTATTTAAGGTAACATTTCTCCAATTAGATGAATTACTTAACAAATGGCAAATATTGATACTTGCATATTCTCCTTTTTTATCCATAACCATGGCATTAAACCCATACTGAAAGGTGTTTAAATTATTCCTTAATTCTATAAAACTATTATTCACTTCTTTTCCTCTCACATAATCAGATGTTCTACCAATTCCAATTGTTGGTTGCAAATGAAAAGTATGGTCATTTTTATCAAATTTAAAAACAGTATAAGCATATTCAAGGTTTAAACTTGATTGGCTATATTGCTTTTCGTTAAATAGAATACCATTAAAATTAGCTGTTATAAAATTATTTTTAGCCTGAAATGTGTAGCCTATATAAAATATTGAAAGATTTATTGATGGAGTTTCTGCAAAAAGATTTTCAAAATTATAGCTCCCTTTCAAACCTATTGTTTCTTTGTTTCCAACAGTGAAATAATGATTGATTTGACTTTTTACAACGGTGAAAAAATGAAGTAAAATTATAACTAAAAATGTTTTTTTCATAAATTTATTTAAACCAAATTGCTACTAATTAAGAATAGTCACAATGATTGCAATAATAAAATTATTGAAGTCGGAACAATTGGCAAATTGCTTAACAAAATGTATTTTTGCTTAACAAGCATTAACATGAAACCATTAAACGAAAAAATTAAGGAAATAAGAATTGCTAAGGGTTATACTTTAAGGTCGTTTGCTAAAGAAATTCCAATTAGTTTTGTTGCCTATAGAAATATTGAAGAGGGCATAACCCATCCACCATGGGATAGAATTTTAAGGATTTCAAAAATATTTGATATTGAAGTAACTGAACTAATACATGCAGAAAACAATACCCTTAAAATGAATTATGAAGAAAAATTAGATTTATTGAATAAAAAATTATTGACCGAATTAAGCATTGTAAACAATAAATTAGATGAAATAATGAAAATAATTACAAGCAATTAGTTTAATATTTCTAAACATTTTTATCGTACAAAAAACCTAAATTTCACTTCTGAAATTAACTACCCTCCAATACTTCTGAATTTCAAACTAAGTAATAAAAACTAAGAACTAAATCATTTTATAAAACAATTAAGCTCTTTTTTGGTATTTCTATTTAGACTAAATATAAATAGTTCGAATAATTGTTTTAAATTTGCAACGCTAATCTTAAATAAAAGTTAGAAAATGTCAGATACACAGGAAGTTGATATAATTGATCAAGTAGTAAGCCAAGAATACAAATACGGTTTTAGTACAGATATAGAAATGGAAACAGCTCCAATGGGGCTAAGCGAGGATATAGTTAGGTTTATTTCTTCTAAAAAAAATGAACCAGAATGGATGTTGGAATGGCGACTAAAAGCTTACCGCTATTGGTTGACTTTAAAAGAACCAAATTGGCAAAATTTTGATTTGAAGCCAATCAATTACCAAGATATTATTTATTACGCTGCTCCAAAAGAAAGAATAAAATTAGATAGTTTGGACCAAGTAGATCCTGAATTATTGAAAACATTTGAAAAATTAGGAATCAGTTTATCGGAACAAAAACGCTTATCGGGCGTAGCAGTTGATGCAGTTTTTGATTCAGTATCAATTGCCACTACTTTTAAAGACCAATTGTACGAAAAAGGAGTTATTTTTTGTGCAATCAGTGAAGCATTGCACGAGCACCCAGAATTGGTGAAAAAATATATTGGTTCTGTAGTTCCTTATACCGATAATTATTTTTCTGCTTTAAATGCTGCTGTATTTAGCGATGGAAGTTTTGTTTATATTCCAAAAGGCGTTCGTTGCCCAATGGAACTTTCTACTTATTTCCGAATCAATGCTGAAAATACAGGTCAGTTTGAACGCACCTTAATTATAGCTGACGATAACAGTTATGTAAGTTATTTGGAAGGATGTACCGCACCAATGCGCGATGAAAATCAATTACACGCAGCTGTTGTTGAATTAATAGCCATGGAAAAAGCGGAAATAAAATACTCTACTGTTCAAAATTGGTATCCTGGTGATAAAGATGGAAAAGGTGGAATTTATAATTTTGTAACTAAGCGCGGAAGTTGTGAAGGTGCACATTCAAAAATTAGCTGGACACAAGTAGAAACTGGTAGCGCCATTACTTGGAAATACCCTAGTTGTATTTTAAAAGGTGATTATTCAACGGGAGAATTTTTCTCGGTGGCTGTTACTAATAATAGACAAATTGCCGATACCGGCACCAAAATGATTCATATTGGTAAGCATACCAAAAGTAGAATTGTATCGAAAGGAATTTCGGCTGGTAAATCACATAACTCATACAGAGGTTTAGTAAAAGTAAATAAACGTGCTGAAAATGCAAGGAATCACACTCAATGCGATAGTATGTTAATTGGCGATAGAAGTGGTGCGCATACTTTTCCATATATTGAAATTAACAATAAAACTGCTCAAGTAGAACACGAAGCAAGTACCAGTAAAATTGGTGAAGATCAAATATTTTATTGTAACCAACGTGGTATTGGAACAGAAGAAGCTGTTGGCTTAATAGTAAACGGATTTTGTAAAGAAGTATTGAACCAATTACCAATGGAATTTGCAGTAGAAGCACAAAAGTTATTAGCAGTAAGTTTAGAAGGAAGCGTTGGATAGCTAATAGTTAATGGTCGATAGACCATAGAAAAAAATCAATAAATTATTATTTGCTATGGACTATCGTCCATGGTCCATAAACTAAAAAAAATGTTATCAATAAAAGATTTAAGAGCAGAAATAGAAGGTAAAAAGATCCTGAATGGATTAAGTTTAGAAGTAAAAGCAGGTGAAGTACATGCTATTATGGGTCCAAACGGAGCTGGTAAAAGTACACTTTCATCGGTATTAGCTGGCCGAGCTGAGTATGAAGTTACAGGCGGAAGTGTTACTTATGAAGGTAAAAATTTGTTGGAAATGAGTCCAGAAGACAGAGCACGCGAGGGTTTGTTTTTAGCTTTTCAATATCCAATAGAAATTCCAGGAGTTTCAACTACCAATTTTTTAAAAACAGCAGTTAACGAAAAACGTAAATACTTGGGTTTAGATCCAATGGAAGCAACAGATTTTTTGAAAATGATGCGCGAAAAAATGGATTATGTAGAAATGGATAAATCATTAATTTCTCGTTCGTTGAATGAAGGATTTAGTGGTGGTGAAAAAAAGAGAAATGAAGTGTTTCAAATGGCCATGTTAGAACCAAAATTATGTATCATGGATGAAACCGATTCAGGTTTAGATATTGATGCTTTGCGTTTGGTTTCTAATGGTGTAAATAAATTAAGAAACAAAGACAATGCCTTTTTAGTAATTACCCATTACCAAAGATTATTAGATTATATAGTTCCAGATTTTGTGCATGTATTGTACAAAGGAAGAATTGTAAAAAGTGGTGACAAAGAATTAGCAAAAGAACTGGAAGTAAAAGGCTACGACTGGATTAAACAAGAAGTAGAAGCTAATTCATAAAAATTCGAAATATAAAATTCGAAGCACGAAATATTATAGTAAATACATGTGTTGAATACAGAATTTTAAGTCAAGAATTTTATTTAAAAATATTTCGAATTTCGTTATTCGGATTTAGAATTTAATAAAAAATGTTAATAGAAAATATAAAAACAGCGTTTACTCAATACAAAGACCAAGCGGAAGTGAGTGGTTTTTCTACATTGCGTGAGCAAGCTTACCATGAGTTTGAAAAATTAGGATTGCCAACTACTAAAAATGAAGAATGGAAATACACTAATTTAAAAGCTTTAGCGAATAAAGATTTTGAATCAACTTGTGTAAGCAGTGGAAATGTAAAAGTATTTTTGCAAAATGCTTTATTGAATAAAATTACAGCCAATAAATTGGTTTTTGTAAACGGAACTTTCAACACTGAATTATCGGAAATAATAGAAAAAGATAACAGCATTTTTATTACTAATTTGGCTCAAGCTCGTTCTTTACATGCTGAAATATTTAACCAACATTTTGGTAAATATGCCAATATTGAAAACAACGCTTTGAATTCGTTAAACACTGCTTTATTAAGTGACGGTGCATTCATTTATGTGCCAACAAATAAAACAGTTGAATTTCCGATTTTCATTGTAAACATTGCCGATTCGAGCGATGTAAATGTTTTAAACCAGCCAAGAAATTTAATTATAGTTGAAAAAAGCGCTGCTGTTCATTTAATTGAAATGTACTATTCTTTGGGTTCAAATTCGGTTTTTACCAATGTGGTGAATGAAATTTATGCCAACGAAAATTCACATGTGGAGCATTATAAAATTCAACAACAAGAAGGTGAAAGTTACCACAATAATTTTACTCAAATTTTCCAAGAAGCAAACACAAATGTTAATCACGTAACATTGACTTTAGATGGAACATTGGTACGTAATAATTTGCATTTTTACTTAAATGGACAAAATTGCAACAGCTTATTATATGGTTTGTATATGCCTCATGGCAATTGTTTGGTTGATAACCACACCAGAGTGGATCATGCGCAACCCAATTGCAATAGCAATGAATTATACAAAGGCATCATGATGGACAAATCGGTAGCGGTTTTTAATGGAAAAATTATGGTTCATTTGGATGCTCAAAAAACCAATGCGTACCAACGTAATCAAAATATTTTATTAAGCGATGAAGCTACTGTAAATACGAAACCGCAATTAGAAATTTTTGCTGATGATGTTAAATGTACGCATGGTGCAACCATTGGTCAATTGGATGAAGAACCTATGTTTTATTTAAGAAGCCGTGGTATTCCTGAAGATGTAGCAAGAAAAATGTTGTTAAATGCATTTGCTGATGACATAGCTGAAAAAATAAAAATTCCAGAATTAGTAACACTTTTAGAAGAAGAAATAGAGAAGAAATTATAAGCCGCTGATTTCGCAGATTGTAATGATTAATTTAAAAAAAATAAATATCTAAAAAAGTATGTTAAAATTCGAAGAATCTTTCGAAATTTATGAATCTCTTGAAAAATATCCATTCCAAGAAGAAACCTATAAATTGATTGGAGTTTGTATGGAAGTTCATAGAAATTTAGGGAAAGGCTTTTTAGAAGTAGTTTATAAAGATGCTTTACAATATGAGTTAAGGAAAGTAAATATTGAATTTGAACGTGAAAAAAAATTTGAAATAACTTATAAAGATATTATACTGCCTCATTATTACATTGCTGATTTTTTGGCCTTTGGAAAAATAATAATAGAAGTGAAGGCACAAGAAAATGTGGCTGAAAACCATTATAAACAAGTAATAAATTATTTAGCAGTTTCAAAATTAAAATTAGGTCTGATTATTAATTTTGGAGAGGAATCATTGAAATTTAAAAGAGTTGCTTTAACAAAATAATTTAATAAAATAAAAAATCATTTAAATCTGTGTAATCTGTGGCTCATAAATTAGATATTATATCAATAAGAAATCAGTTTCCAATACTTCATCAAGAAGTTAATGGAAAGCCTTTGATTTATTTTGACAATGCTGCAACTACACAAAAACCTCAATCGGTTATAGATGCGTTAATTAAATATTATTCGCACGACAATGCAAATATTCACAGAGCTGCGCATACGTTAGCAGCTCGTTCTACCGACATGTTTGAAGATACTCGAAAAACCATTCAAGCATTTATAAATGCCAAAGAAGTAGAAGAATGTATTTTCACAAAAGGAGTTACTGAAAGTATCAATTTAGTAGCACAATCTTGGGGACGAAAATTTTTAAATGTTGGTGATGAAGTAATCATTAGCACCATGGAACACCATAGTAATATTGTTCCTTGGCAAATGATTTGCGAAGAAAAAGGTGCCATTTTAAAAGTAATTCCCATCAACAATGCTGGTGAATTATTAATGGATGAATATGACAAAATGCTCTCTACCAAAACCAAAATGGTAGCTTGCGTTTGGGTGAGTAATGCTTTAGGAACCATTAATCCTGTAAAGAATATTATAGAAAAAGCACATGCTTTAGGCGCTAAAGTTTTGTTAGATGGCGCACAAGCTTGCTCGCATTTAGAAGTTGATGTTCAAGATTTAGATTGTGATTTTTTAGCCATTTCATCCCATAAATTATATGGCCCAACTGGTGTTGGTGTTTTATACGGCAAACGCGAATTATTAGATGCCATGCCTCCTTATCAAGGTGGCGGAGAAATGATAAAAGAAGTAAGTTTTGATAAAACTACTTATAACGATATTCCTTACAAATTTGAAGCAGGAACACCCAACATTGGCGATGTAATTGCTTTTAAATATGCTTTAGATTTTGTCAATGAAATTGGCAAAGAAAACATTGCAACGCACGAAAATGAATTGCTAAAACATTGTGTTGATGGATTATTGGAAATCAACCAATCGTTTACGGGCACTTCGACTTCGCTCAGTGACCGTAATGTCATGTCGAGCGGAGTCGAGACACAACCAATTACCTTAATAGGAACAGCAAAAGAAAAAGTTTCAGTTCAATCATTTATCATTAACGACATGCACCATTTTGATGCAGGCATGATGCTAGATGCAAAAGGAATTGCGGTAAGAACAGGTCATCATTGTACTCAACCACTAATGAATTATTTGGGAGTAGATGGAACTATTCGTGCTTCTTTTTCAATTTATAATACGTTGGAAGAAGTAGATGTTTTTTTAGAGGCGGTAAGAAAACTAGTAAAAAGATAGCCACAGATTGCACAGATTACACAGAAAATTAATCAGAAAATTTGTTAGATATTTGACAAAATTTAATTAACAATAATTATGAAACCAATTCTAATAATTTTAGTCTTATTAATTGCAATAACTATTACAAGTTGTTGTACAAAAGTTGCGTGTAGTGAAGGTCCTTCAAAAATTGTAAAAGGGAATTCTTTGACTTTACTTGATTCAGTTGAGATAAAAGTATTTGCTTCAAATACCAATTTTTCAAAAGCTATTGATAGTATTTATTTATATAATTATAACAATGAATATAGAATAACTGATTTCACAAAAGACTATAAAGTAACTATTTTATCTAACAATAAAATTTACTTAATTAACGAATTTATAAAAACAAACCAATCCTGCAACGAATGTGCCGTTGGCAGCGGAACTTCAGAAGAAGTTTACACTAAATTTAAAGTAAATGGATTGGAACAAGGTTTTTCAAATATTGAGATTAATAAATAAAACATAGCCACAGATTGCAAAGATTACAATGAAAATTAAAGTGTAAATCATTGTAATCTGTGCCATAAAAAACTAAAAACTAGGTACTAAAAACTAAGAACTATTTGAAAACAATAACAGACATACAAAACGAAATCATCGAAAACTTTGAATTATTCGATGGCGATATGGAAAGCATTTTATTTTACTTAATGGATTTAGGTAAAAAATTACCTGCCATGCCTGAAGCTCATAAAACAGAAGATTTTATAGTAAAAGGTTGCCAAAGCAAAGTATGGCTTTTCCCAACTTTTGTTGATGGAAAAGTATGTTTTGAAGCTGATAGTAATACAGAAATTACCAAAGGTTTGGTGTATTTATTGGTAACTATTTGGGGCAATCAAACTCCAAAAGATATATTGAATAGTGAACTGTTTTTCATTGAAAAAATTGGCATGAGCCGCATGATTGGTAGCCAACGAAGCAATGGATTTGTAAGTATGATTAAACAAATAAAATTGTACGCATTAGCGTATAAAACCAAACTGTAAAGACGTATAATTATACGTCTCTACAAAAAAGAAAATAATATGGAAGAAACAAATATAGAACATAAACCACTTCGCACATTTGTAGATGTTCAAAACGAAGCCATTGAAGTCATTCAAACCATTTACGATCCAGAAATTCCAGTAAATATTTATGAATTGGGATTAATTTACGAAGTAAATGTTTCCAACGACTTGAACATTGAAATTGTGATGTCGTTAACTTCACCTTTTTGTCCTGCTGCGCAAAGTATGCCTGCTGAAATAAAAGAAAAATTGAGCTTAATTACAGGCGTAAAAGAAGTAGAAGTTCGTGTAACTTTTGATCCACAATGGAGTCAGGAATTAATGAGTGAATCAGCAAAATTACAGTTAGGATTTTTGTAAATAGCATTCATTTCTTTTCATCAATCTTTCTATTTTCTTTGCAGTAAATAATTAACAAATGAGCACAAATACACTTCCATTAATGGAACATTTTTATACCATTCAAGGAGAAGGTTTTCATACTGGAAGAGCAGCCTATTTTGTCCGTTTGGCAGGTTGCGATGTGGGTTGTGTTTGGTGCGATGTAAAAGAAAGTTGGGATGCAAATGCTCATCCTCAAGTAAACATTTATACCATTCTTCAATATGTAATGGAAGCCAAAGCTGAAATGGCAGTTATTACTGGCGGTGAACCTCTTTTACATCAATTAGATGAATTAACAGCGTTGCTTCAGCAAAATAATATTGAAACCAATATTGAAACCAGTGGGTCAAGTCCTTTAAGTGGTAACTGGAATTGGATTTGTGTTTCACCAAAAAAATTCAAAGAACCATTATTAGAAGTAATTGAAAATGCCAATGAATTAAAGATTGTTGTATTTAATAAATCAGACTTTGAATGGGCCGAAAAATATGCCGCTTTGGTGAATAAAGACTGTATTTTATACCTACAACCTGAATGGGATAAAGCAGAACAAGTTCTACCTTTAATTATAGAATATGTGAAGCAAAATCCTAAATGGAAAATTAGCTTACAAACGCACAAATACCTGCAAATTCCTTAAAAATAATTTGAATAATTATTCCGATTTTTCGTAACGGAATTCTAATAATTATACTATTCATTTTTATAGAAACCTAAATGCTGATGAGTTTGAATTTTACAACAAATAATATTTAAAATATAAAACTAAAAGGCAAAATAATTTAACATTTGTATTTAGAAAAAATAGGATGTGTCAATGCAAATAAAAATATTAATCATTTGAATTAATTAAAATAATTAGCAACCTTTGATTCACTTAAATAACTAATAATCAAATAAAAATTAATTAAAAAATGTCAGCCAATAATTTCAATATAAAAGGACTTACTGATGCCGAAGTTATTGATGCTAGAAAAAAATTTGGCGAAAATAAATTAACTTATAAAAAGGAAAATGATATTTTAAATGCGTTTAAAAGTTTTGTTACCGATCCTATGGTATTAATGCTTTTGGTAGCATCAACAATATATTTTATTAGTGGAAAAATTGGTGATGGAATTTTTTTGGCTTCTGCCATAGTTTTTGAAGTAGCAATTTCATTATATCAAAATGCAAGAAGTAAAAATGCATTAGAAAAACTAAAAAGTTTATCTCAACCAAATTGCAAAGTAATTAGAAACAACGAAGTAATTGAAATTACAAGTTACGAATTGGTAAAAGGTGATTTTTTGATGGTGGAAGAAGGCACTTCCATTACTGCTGATGGAGACATTATTCACTCAAATGATTTTTCTGTAAATGAATCAATTCTTACAGGTGAATCGTTAAATGTTTACAAAGATAAAACTACTGAAAACAAAACTATTTATAAAGGAACTTCAGTGGCAAGTGGATTAGCAATTGCTGAAATTAATGCCATTGGTAATGAAACTAAACTTGGAAAAATTGGAAAAAGTTTAGAAAGTATTGAAGAAGAAAAAACTCCATTAGAATTACAAATTGCCAATTTTGTAAAAAAAATGGCTATTGCAGGAGCCATTGTATTTATTACAGTTTGGGGCATAAATTTTTACAGAACACTGAATTTATTAGATAGTTTATTGCAAGCACTTACGCTAGCAATGAGTATTTTACCAGAAGAAATTCCTGTATCATTTACCACATTTATGGCACTTGGCGCTTGGCGATTAATGAAAATGGGAATTGTAGTAAAGCAAATGAAAACGGTTGAAACACTTGGTAGTTCCACTGTTATATGCACTGATAAAACAGGAACACTTACAGAAAATAAAATGAGTTTGGCAAAGTTTTATGTTCATGCCTCACAAAAAATAATTGATGTAGAAAAAAAATTTGACAATGATGAAAAAGAGTTATTAAGAATTACCATGTTTGCTAGCGAACCTATTCCGTTTGATCCAATGGAATTAGCACTTCATGATGCCTATGGAAATGCTTTTGAAGATGATGAAAGAGAGCATTTCAAAATAATTCATGAATATGCTTTGGGTGGCGTTCCGACAATGATGACGCATATTTTTGAAAACAAAGAAGGGATTAGAATAATTGCTACAAAAGGTGCGCCTGAAGCTATAATAAGTGTAAGTACTTTAACAAATAAAGAAAAGAAAAAAATACAAGAAACTATTAATTTATTAGCAGCCAAAGGTTACCGATTATTAGGAGTTGGAGAGGCCGAATTTAATGGAAATAATTTTCCAGAAACACAGCAAGAATTTAAATTCAAATTCAAAGGTATTATCGCCTTTTACGACCCCCCTAAAGAAAATATACAAACCGTTTTAGAAAGCTTTTACAAAGCTGGTATCAATGTAAAAATAGTTACAGGCGACAATGCTGAAACAACAATTGCAATTGCTAAGCAGGTTGGTTTTGTTGGGTATGAAAATTACATGAGTGGAGATGAGTTAATGCTTTTAAGTGATGCCGATTTAAAGGAAAAAGTGAAAAATACTTTTGTTTTTACACGTATGTTTCCTGAAGCTAAATTGAAAATAATAAACGCGCTAAAAGCTCAAGATGAAATTGTAGCAATGACAGGCGATGGAGTAAATGATGGACCAGCTTTAAAAGCTGCTCATATTGGAATTGCTATGGGCAAAAAAGGTACTGAAATTGCCAAGCAGGCAGCTTCTTTAATTTTATTGGAAGATAATTTGGATAAAATGGTAGATGCAGTTGCAATGGGAAGACGCATTTATACTAATCTAAAAAAAGCAATTCAATACATTATTTCAATTCATATTCCAATTATTTTAACTGTTTTTATTCCGCTGGCTTTTGGCTGGATTTATCCAAACATATTTTCTCCAATTCATGTAATCTTTTTAGAATTAATTATGGGTCCAACTTGCTCCATTATTTATGAAAACGAACCAATGGAAAAAAATACTATGAATCAAAATCCTCGTCCGTTTACAAATACTTTTTTTAACTGGAAAGAACTTACAACTAGTATTATACAAGGATTAGTTATAACAATTGGCGTATTATTTATCTATCAATATTCCGTTCAATTATTGAGTAATGAAACCACAACCCGCACCATGGTATTTACAGTTTTAGTGTTTTCAAATATTTTTCTTACTTTAATTAATCGTTCATTTTACTATTCCATTTTTACAACTATAAGGTATAAAAACAATTTGGTATTACTCATAACAAGCATATCTGTTATTCTAACATTGGCTATGATTTACATAAAACCTTTGGCTACATTTTTTATGTTTGATGCTTTAAATTTACAACAAATAGTAATTTGCATAATAGTGGCAGTTGTAAGTGTATTTTGGTATGAATTTGTGAAAATTTATACTCGAAATTTCAAAAAAAATAAACTTTAACTATTCTATTAAATGAATAGTTATTATTGATAAAATTTTAAGAAAAAAGTTCTTGTTAGATACGTCTAACTTTTTATTTTTGCAGTGCTAAAATAAATGAAAAAAAATTCTGATAAATCATTGAGTGAAATACATGAAAGTGTAAAAGTACCTGTTCAAAAAAACTGGTGGCGAACTTTATTGGCATTTATTGGTCCGGCCTATTTAGTAAGCGTAGGGTATATGGATCCTGGGAATTGGGCAACAGACATTGCGGGTGGAAGTGCTTTTGGATATAAGCTAGTATGGGTATTGCTCATGAGTAATTTAATGGCATTACTGCTTCAAAGTTTAGCAGCCCGCTTAGGAATAGTAAAAGGTTGGGATTTAGCGCAAGCAAGCCGCCAACAATACCCTCAATGGACCAATATTTCCTTATATGTTTTTGCGGAAATTGCCATTGCCGCCTGCGATTTAGCTGAAATTATTGGAATGGCCATTGGTTTAAATTTATTGTTTGATTTGCCATTGCTTTACGGTGTATTAATTACCGTTTTCGATTCTTTTTTATTGCTATTATTAATTAATAAAGGAGTTCGGAAATTAGAAATGTTTATATTCTCATTGGTAAGTATCATTGGTATTTCATTCATTGTTGAGTTAATCATAGTAAAACCAAATTTATTGGAAGTAAGTAAAGGTTTTATTCCTTCTAATTTGGATGGAAATGCGCTTTATATTGCCATAGGAATCATTGGTGCTACAGTGATGCCGCATAACTTATATTTACATTCTGCTTTGGTACAATCTCGAAAAATTGATAAAACATTTTCAGGTATAAAAACTGCTTTAAGGTATAATTTTATTGATTCGTTTGTGGCTTTGAATTTGGCTTTTTTTGTAAATGCTGCCATACTAATTTTAGCAGCAACTGCTTTTTTTAAATTAGGTTATAACAATATTTCAAGCATTCAAGACGCACATTTATTGTTACAAAACTTGTTTGGAAACATTGCCCCCACCCTATTTGCCATTGCGTTAATTTGTGCTGGACAAAGTTCAACTATTACAGGAACTTTAGCCGGACAAATTATTATGGAAGGTTATTTGAATTTACGCATCAGTCCTTTGTTACGAAGATTGGTAACACGTTTAATTGCCATAGTTCCTGCTGTTTTTACTATTTTGCTTTTAGGCAATGAAAAACTGGGAGAATTATTAGTTTTAAGCCAAGTAATATTAAGTTTACAGTTAGGTTTTGCCGTAATTCCATTGATACATTTTACCAGCAGTAAAAAATTAATGGGTGACTTTGCCATCAAAAACTGGGTGAAAATATTGGCATGGATTTCCGCAATTTTAATTATTGGTTTAAATATTAAATTGGTTTTTGAAGAAGTATATAAATTATTTGAAATGCTAGATTCAAATTATTTATATGTAAAAATAATTGTAATTGCTGTTTGTGTATTTGCCCTTGGTTTGTTGTTTTACATTACATTTAATCCATTGTTTATTAAACTGAACAAACACAAACATGTGGTGCCACATGCCAATGCATTACATATTAATAAAATTGAATTTGCTAAATATAAACACATTGCTATTTCAGTAGATTTTGGAAAACAAGATCAAGCAACCATTCAGCATGCACTAACTTTAGGAGGAAAAGATATTGATTATTTATTGATACATATTGTTGAATCGGCCATGGCAAAAAGATTGGGAAAAGATGCATTGGATTTGGAAACAAAATCGGATTTAAATAATTTGGAATCGTATAGCAATGATTTAAAAAATTTGGGTTTTAACACCAAAACACAATTAGGTTTTGGAAATAGAGCTAAAGAAATTGCAAAAATAATTGCTGAAAACAATATTGATGTATTGGTTTTAGGCGCTCATGGTCACGCAGGTATCAGCGATATTATTTTTGGCTCAACTGTTGATGAAGTGAGGCATTTAGTAAATATTCCAGTTTTAGTTGTAAAAGCATAATATGAAAACACTATTTTTCTCTATTTTTTTAATAACCAATTTGCTTTCCATTGCACAGCAAAAAAATCAGCTATCTATTAAAGTTGGTAATCAATTATTCATTAAACCTTGTAATGCAAGCAAACCTGAATTTGTTGGAATTGAAATTTATAGTAGAAATGAAATTTACGACAAAACCAATGTAGATTCATTAACTGGAAAAGGCTTAAGCCAAGCGTTTTTTAATACTAAAAATTTAGACGGAAAACGATTGCCTTGCTCTATGGGCGGACGCGCGTATACCATTGCTGCTATTGATAATTTTACAGATAAAGGCATTACTCATAGAATAGTTTTACTATATGATTACTACCCATTAAACTTAATCATGGTGGATTATGAAAGTGCTGTTTTAAACAATGAAATTGGATATCCAAAAACACAAAAAATAGCATCAAAAAAGAAAAAGCAGTAAAATTTTATTAAGGCTTTTTGTTATAATTATAGATTGTAAAAAAAGGAATGAATAAAAATGCAATTCCCAATAATCCAAAAAATAAAAGCATGTCGGCACCAACCCAATGAAGCAGTTTAAATAGAATTGCAATTACTGAAATTGAGCTAAAAAAAGCTCCTGATATGTATGTAAGTAGTTTCATAATTTTATTTTTTATGCACTCATTTCTTTTAAAGCATTTACCAAAACATTTAACTCTTCAATAGTAGTATAAATACTTGGGGTAATTCTACAACCTTGCACTTTTGCTTTTTCATTATCAATGGCAACAGTCCAAATTTTATATTTATCAAAAAGTATTTGAGCCATGTCGGCAGGCTTCATTTTTTTTATTCCAACATTTGCTATTCCGCAACTTCTTTCATCTTCAAAAGGTGTATTTATTTCAATATTCTTCAACTCTTTTACTTGATTTATCCAATAATTTTTCAAGAATCTTAAACGTTCTTCTTTTCTTTTTATTCCAATTAATTCATTGAATTTAATTGCATGTGCAATGCTTAATTCAGTTGCCATTGGCTGTGTTCCCGTATGATTCAGTTTTCTAATGTCTTTTTTATCGTAACTGTATTCACCATTTATTGGCCAAAGATTTTCAACGTTTTCATTTTTTACATATAACAATCCCGCACCCAAAGGAACACTTAACCATTTATGCAAACTACAAGCATAAAAATCGCAGTTTAAATCAGCTATTTTAAAGTCAATATGAGCAATGGCATGCGCACCATCAACCACTACTTTTACATTATGTTGATATGCCATGTCACAAATTTTTTTAACTGGTAAAATCTGACCAGTTATATTTATCATATGACAAACCATTATCAATTTGGTTTTTTTAGTAATGGCATTTTCATAAATAGCCACAATTTCATCATCTGATTTTGGATGATTAGGAATACTAATTATTTTATTCACCATTCCATATCTTTCGGCCTGTTGTTTAAACATATCAAGCATGGCACCATAATCTTGATAAGCCATAATTGCTTCATCGCCATCTTTCCAATCCATTCCACTGATTACAGTATTCATGGATTCAGTTGTATTTCTTGTAACAATTATTTCACTTAAATCACATTTTAAAAACTGAGCAAGATTTTTCCTTACGGCAATTTTATCGTCTATCATTTTTTTACGCATGTAATAGGATGCATGAAAATTTAACAATTTTATTTCAGCTATGTAATCATTCAAAATAGGTTGTGGCATCATGGAATAATAACCATTTTCTAAATTTATATAATCAGTTTTAAGTTTATAAGCATTCCTTAAATTAAGCCAAAAGTCTTCATCATTTGCCATTTGAGATGCTGAATAATTTTGAAATTTATACATTATTTCATCTGTATTTTTTCCCGATAAAGGCAATGATATTCCTGCCAAAGCTAAGGTTTTAATAAATTCACGTTTTTGCATTTTGGTAAATTAATTTTTTGGTAAATATAAATATTTAATAAACTAAACAAATAATTCATGTATATTGACTGATTTATAAAAAGTAACCAATTATCCACTCAATATTGAAAGAGAAATAGAACAATTTTCCTATTATTGCCAAAGGCAAAAAAGTTAAGATTACTATTTAAAATGAATGATAAAATACGAAAAACAGAAAACTTACACATCGTTTTTTGGTTGGTAAAAGACTTATGTTGGATGATGGAGTTTAAAACTGCAGGTGCAATTATGATTTTACCAACGCTAGCAATGGCATTTTATGTTACCTATTTATCAAGTCAAAATTTAAAATCAGTTTTAGTTAATTCAGCTATTATATTTTGGATACTTGCTAACAGCGCTTGGATGCTAAAAGATTTTTATTTGAATGTTCCTGAATCTGTTTCACTGATTTTTTTTATTGCCGGACTGGCAACCATATTATTATACATTTGGCTGACTTTTATTAAACCACACTATACAAAACAAAATACCAATGACTAATTCAGATATAGCCGATTTATTTAAACTTTTTGCTGATTTAAGCGAGCTTCATGGTGGAAATCCTTTTAAAACAAAACAGTTTACCAATGCGTTTTTTCGAATAGATAAAATGCTGTTACCACTTGAAAATTTATCGATTCCTGAGTTAGAAAAAATAGAAGGAATTGGTAAAGGAATAGCTGCTAAAATTGATGAAATAAATAAAACCGAAAGTTTTGGAGAGCTGAATGATTTATTAGCAAATACGCCTCAAGGTGTATTGATGATGATGAAAATTAAAGGAATTGGTCCAAAAAAAATTGCTATTATTTGGAAAGAATTAGAAATTGAAGAAATTGGTGAATTGCTTTATGCTTGTAAAGAAAATAGGTTAGCGCAAGCAAAAGGTTTTGGGTTAAAAACACAGCAAAGTGTCATTAACCAAATTGAGTTTATGTATGCCAGTGCTAACAAGTTTCATTATGCCAAAGTGGAACAAAAAGCATTTGATTTAGTTGAAAAATTGCAAAGCATAAATACCATTCAAAAAGTTTCTCTTTGCGGTGCAATAAGAAGAAAAATGGAAGTGATAGATGCCATTGAAATAATAGTAGCATGCAATGAAATAAATGAAACAAAAAAAGCATTATTTGATAGTAATTTATTTACAGAAATTGATAATAACAATATTGAATTTAAAGGGAAATACGAACAAATTCCTGTAGTAATTTCATGCTGTGAAAATGAAAATTTTACCTGGCAATTGTTTGAAAAAACAGCCAACGAAAAACATTTAGCATTGTTAGATTTAAACGCAATTAATAAACAAAGTAATAGCGAAGAAGAAATTTATAAAAGTATTCATTTGCCATACATTTTTCCTGAAATGCGAGAGGGAATAAATGAAGTAGCATTAGCAAAGCAAAATAAGCTGCCAACACTAATAGAATATAGCGATTTAAAAGGTGCATTGCATAATCATTCCACTTGGAGCGATGGCTTAAATACCATTGCCGAAATGGCAAAAGCATGTGAAAAATTAGGTTATAATTATTTCGGAATTGCCGATCATAGTAAAGCTGCATTTTATGCTAAAGGATTAAGTGAGGAGCAAATAATTAACCAACATTCAGAAGTAGATAAATTGAATAAAAGCAATCCCAATTTTACTGTTTTTAAAGGCATAGAATGCGATATTTTATACAATGGTCAAATGGATTATGCTAATGATGTTTTAGCCAGTTTTGATTATGTGGTTGCATCGGTTCATAGCATTTTAAAAATGAATGAAGAAAAAGCAATGAGCCGTTTAATTTCTGCGATTGAAAATCCTTATACTACTATTTTGGGCCATCCAACTGGAAGGTTATTATTATTAAGAGAAGGTTATCCAATAAACCATAAAAAAATTATTGATGCATGTGCAGCTAATAATGTTGCTATTGAAATAAATGCAAATCCTTACCGTTTAGACCTAGATTGGCGTTATATTGATTATGCTTTAAATAAAGGAATTATGCTATGTATTAATCCTGATGCTCATAATATTGAAGGATTAAATGATATGTATTACGGCTTACAAATAGCAAGAAAAGGCGGACTTACAAAAGAAAGCTGTTTAAATGCATTTACAACTAAAGAACTTAAAAAACTCTTTAATCAAAAAAATAATGTTTTAATATAAATAAAACTTATATTTTTGACGCAAATGATTGAAAACTTAACAGAATTAATAAGAGAAAATTCAGCTGAATTAATAATAAATAACGAAGTAATAAAAAACGAATATAACGAAGCTGCAATTTCAGAAACTTTAAATGTA
>CAIUQQ010000004.1 GCA_903901345.1 uncultured Bacteroidota bacterium
GAAAAAAATCTATATAAATTCATTAAATGAACTATAATATAGAAAGTCATATTAGAAAGACCCATTATTTTTAATAACCTTTTGCTTAACATAATTTAAATTTTATTTAATATTTTCAAAAAAACTGTTTAATTGATTGGAATAAACTCTATAATAAAAAGAGCTTTGACTTAGTAATAATGCATTATTTGATATTTTATCATACAATTTTCTATCACTTACAATTCGAATGATTCCATTGGCAATATCATCTTTATCATTTCCTTGGATCATAATTGAGTTTATTTCATTTTGAAAATACTCTTTTAACTCACCAGTATTTGAAACAATTACTGGGATTTTCCTTGGAAGTAATTCTGTAAGTTTAGTAGGGAAATTATGTCTATTTTGTTTATTATCTGGCTTATTTAAAATTGCAAGACTACAATTATTATATAACTGATTTAGATCTTCGTTACTGAGAATTCCTTTAAAAAAAATTTTATCTTTTAGTTGATTTTTTGCAGTAAATTCCTCAATCCACTTCATTAATGAAGGTAAACCCTTTTTTATAGTAAAAATCAAATGTAGTTTTCCATTTAATTGCTCTTGAGCAATATTAAATGCTTCAAAAACACCCTTAATTCCATCTTTGTTTTCACTTAAAGCCCCTGCATGTAAAATAAAGGGAATTTGAGAATTGTGTGGAAAACGTTTAATTTCAAAGTGCTTGGTCAAGATTGGAATCCTTATTATATTTTTATTGTATTTTTTAATTAGTAATTCCAAACTTTTTGATATAACTATTACTGCACCAATCTTCCTGATCACATATTGAAAAAAAAACAATTGTTTTATCCACCTAAATAAATAAAAATCTAGTCTTCTTGTTTTAAATCCATAAGGATATTCATTCAGCTCTACTACTGTTTTGGTTTGGCAGGAATCTGCAATTTTTTGAATGGCCAAAATTGTAGATATTCTATCTTCACTATGAAAAAAAATATCGCTTTCTTGAATAATAGAATATAACGATTCTTTTAATTTTTTGAGGTACTGGGGAGGATTTATAAAATAATTTGTGTTTATAAAATTAATACCTTCATATGGAATACCTTCGAATTCTCCTGTTATTTTTTTTTCAGAAAAAAAATAAACCTTTACGTTTTGTCCACTTTCTTTTAATGCTAATAAATAACAATGAAGTCTATGAGACATGGGAGAATGCTCTGGAGGATAAGCAGATGTACTTAGCGCATTAATTCTCATATTTATTTAAATAACTCTCTAATTCGAATAAAAAAACATCAATTTCTTTTTTAGTGCAAATCAAGGGTGGAACAATTCTTAAAACATTATCACCTGCAGAAACTGTTAAAATTCCTTTTTCAATTAAATTTGCAATTAGGTTTTTGACTGGAAACTTAAATTCAACTCCCTGCATGTAACCAAATCCCCTACATTCTAAAATTAGTTTGTCATATTTTGAAGCCAATTTATTCAAAGATTCCTTTAAGTAAACTCCTCCTTCGATAACATTGTCAAGTAATTTTATAACCTCGTTCACCACATAATTTGAAACATGACAAGCAAGAGGATTTCCACCAAAAGTGGAGGCATGATTTCCCGGCTTAAAATATTTTGCAGTTTCATCATTCGCCAACATGGCTCCAATTGGAAACCCTCCAGCCAAACCTTTGGCTAAAACTACAATATCGGGCTTGATGCCATAGTTTTCGAATGCAAAAAATTTGCCTGTTCTTCCAACTCCACATTGAATCTCGTCAAAAATTAAAGTTATACCTTTTTTTGTGCATAATTCTCGTACTTGTTTTATGTATTCTATTTGGGCCTCAACAATCCCACCTTCACCTTGAATTGGTTCTAATAATACAGCACAAGTATTTTCATTAATGGCGGCTTCTAATTCAGCAATTTGATTAAAATTAATATGTTTAACTCCTGGTAATAATGGATAAAAGCCTTCATGGTACTTTGGTTGACCAGTTGCACTGATTGCACCAAAAGTTCTTCCATGAAAAGACTTATTCATACTAATAAATTCAGTGCAATGAGCCCCATTTGTAGTTATTCCTTTAATTCTGGCTAGTTTCAATGCGGCTTCAATAGCCTCCGCACCACTATTACAGAAAAAGGCTTTTCCTAATCCACTTAATTCTACTAAAGTTTTTGCTAGTTTTATCATTGGTTCGTTCCAATATAAATTAGAGCAGTGAATTAAATTTTCAGCTTGACTCAATAAAGTTTGATTCAAACCGTTATCATTATGCCCTAAACAATTAACTGCAATTCCAGCAACAAAATCTAAGTATTGTTTTTCATTTGAATCAAACAAATACATTCCATTTCCCTTAACCAATGATATAGGGAATCTATTATAGGTGTCAAAAACGTATTTTTTTCCTAATTCTGCTAATTCCAGATTTTTATCTGTAAAATGTTGTTCCAATTTTTTTATTATTTAAAATTTTATTGATTAAGTTCGATTCTTTTGCACCATTTAACATAAATACCTCCTTTATGCCTAGTTCCACACCTTTTACACAACAATCTATTTTGGGAATCATCCCACCATTAATAATTCCTTTACTTATTAAATCATTAATTTCTTGTGTCGAAATTTCATTGATAATGGAATTTGGTTCCTTAATATCCATCAAAAGCCCATCCACATCGGTTAAAAAACATAAAATATCAGCTTGCCATGCACCAGCTAACGAGGATGCAACATAATCAGCATTTAAATTATAGGTTACAAATTTAGCAGAAGTACCTACAGGAGAAACTACTGGTAAATATCCATTATTGTTCAAAATATCTAAAATTTTTATATCAATTGTGTCAACTTCTCCAACCAAACCTAAATTTTCATTTGATAATGGCTTTGCTTTGAATAAATTACCATCTTTACCTGAAATGCCAACAGCATTGCAAGCATTTCTAGCTAATTCATTTACAATTTCTTTATTTACTTTACCGGATAAAACCATTTCTACCATTTCCATAGTTGGCTCATCGGTATATCTCAATCCATCAATAAATTGATTAGTAAGATTCAGTTTGTTGAGGTATTTATTAATTTCATTTCCACCTCCATGAACGATTACTATTAAATATCCTTCTAAATAAATTTTAGAAATTTCTTCACAAATTCTTTCCGTAATTTTAGAATTAGTAAGGGTGCTACCCCCTAATTTTATAACTATTTTTTTTTTCTTATTAGGTTCCATGAATTAATCAAAGAAAAGATTAGGTGCGATATTGACCATTGATTCTTACATATTCGAAAGATAAGTCACAGCCCCAAGCAGTAGCTGATGAATCTCCTATATTCATATCAATGTTTATAATAATTTCTTTTTCTGTAAGAATTTCAAGTGCAACTTGTTCATCAAATGGAACAGGTACACCAGCTTTATATAATAAAACTTCACCAACTTTACTTGCAAAACTTAAATCTACATTTTCTGGATTAAACTCTGTTCCTGAATAACCCATAGCACAAACTACTCTACCCCAATTAGCATCTTGTCCAAAAATGGCAGTTTTAACAAGATTGGAGGATATGATTGATTTGGCTAATTTTCTAGCAGCAGTAATATTGATTGCATTCTTGATATTTACTTCAATGAATTTGGTTGCACCTTCGCCATCTTTTACAATTTGTTGCGCTAAATTTTTATTTGCAAAATTTAACCCTTCCACAAATA
The DNA here is from genome assembly GCA_903901345.1 of uncultured Bacteroidota bacterium. Classification (GTDB taxonomy): domain Bacteria; phylum Bacteroidota; class Bacteroidia; order UKL13-3; family UKL13-3; genus JAAFJM01. Next base: position 3,711 of record CAIUQQ010000004.1, read on the forward strand.
GTTTATATTCATTTGTATTAGGTTCAATTAAGGGAAGACCACTCATGCCATTTGCCATTATCATAACACTGTCATTTGTGCTAGTATCTCCATCTACTGAAATCATATGATAGCTGCCTTCGGCACTTTCAAATAATGCTGATTTTAAAACTTCGGGTGATAGCTTGGCGTCTGTAGTAATAAATGCTAACATGGTTGCCATATTGGGATGAATCATACCTGAGCCTTTTGCAATGCCACCAATGGTAATTATTTTATCATTAATTTCTATTTCTATGGCTATAGATTTTGAATAAGTATCGGTTGTCATTATTGCCTCTGAAGCCGCTATTCCGTGAGTTTCGCTATGGCCTAAGTTTTTAACTACTTCGGGGATACCAGCTATTAATTTTTCCATTGGCATGGGAACCCCAATTACTCCAGTAGAGCAAATTAATATTTCATTTTGCAATATGCCTAATTCATGGGCAAGTTTCTCAGAGGTATTTTTGACGTCTACAAAGCCTTGCTCACCTGTACAAGCATTTGCATTTCCGCTATTGGTAATTATTGCTCTGATTTCTTGATTTTTTTCTAAAACATCTTTAGACCATAAAACTGGAGCTGCTTTTATTTGGTTGGTGGTAAACAAGGCCGCTGTAGTTGCAGGTACCTGAGACAAAATTAATGATAGATCTTTTTTTATCTTTTTGAGCCCAACATGGGTTCCTGATGCTAAAAAACCTTTGGGAGCAATTACTCCTCCTGAAATTATTTTCATTTTTTTAAATTATATAGGAAAACTTGGTATAAAATCTATTCCGGTACTTTCATTCCAACCATAAATTAGATTCATGTTTTGAATAGCTTGGCTTGCTGCTCCTTTCATTAAATTATCGAGTGCAGAAACTATGATTAAACGGTTAGTACGTGTATCAACCTTTATGGATATATCAAAATAATTAGAACCCTTAACCCAACGCGTTTCTGGATAAATATCTTTAGGAAGTACTCTTATAAAGTATTCATCTTTGTACAATTCAATTAAGTAATCTCTCAGCATATCCTCATTTACTTCAGTTAGTAGGTTTGCATAAATAGTGGTTAAAATACCTCTATTCATGGGAACTAGGTGAGGGGTGAATGTTAAGTTTAAATCATTTAAACCAACAAGTAATTTTAGCTGCTCTTCTATTTCGGGGGTATGCCTGTGGTTACCCACTTTGTATGCTTTTATTGATTCGTTTACTTCACAAAATTGTATATCGAGGTTTTGTGATCTCCCTGCACCACTTACTCCTGACTTGGCATCAATTATAATGGTATCTTTGTCAATAAAATTTCCCTTTAAAAAAGGAAATAACGACAGGATACTACATGTAGTAAAACATCCAGGATTGGCAATAAACTTAGATTGACTAATTTGAGTGCGATTTAATTCTGTTAAACCATAAACTGCACTTTTCAGTAATTCATTATCATTTCTATCAAAACCATACCATGTTTTGTTGATGGTTTCATTTGGAATTCTAAAGTCTGCACTTAGGTCAATTATTTTTACTTTATCTAAATGATGGTATTTTAAATAATTTACTATCATACCATGAGGCAAAGCTGAAAAAATCAAATCACTTGCTTCAACCACCTCATCAAAAGTATCGGCAGTTAGTTCAAAGTTCAAATTTTTATAAAAATTTTTATAAATATTTTGAAAAGCTTTGCCACTATTAGAAGAACTAATAAGTTTTTCTAATTTAACATGTGGATGTTTGTTTAGTATCTTGATTAGTTCTGCACCAACATAACCAGTAACTCCTAAAATTGAAACTTTCATTAAAATACGGTTTTTCTTTTAAAATAATAGCCTCCCATAACTACAAATGGTAAAAATGAATAGTCGGTAAGTAATGGAAAAATACCAGACATAGAACCAACAATATTAGAAACTACAGAAACTATTATAAACAATTTGGCAATAGGTTTTAATTGTTGTTTGTTCAATCCTTTTATAGAATTAAAGTGTATATAAAAAAAGAATATCAAAACTAGAAAACCTATAACTACGCCCAAGTTAAGAAATGATTCTAATACCAAATTATGTGAATGAAATTCCCATTCCGTTTCCGTATTTAGTTTAGATTTGATAAACAATTTATACTTGTCTAACGGAGGTAAAATTGATACATTCTCATTCAAATAATCCCAAGCTGAAGTCCAAATAGGGCCTCTATCTTCTATTAACTTCATTCCCAAACGTCCATTAAAATCATCTAAGGTTTTAATATCCGACATTTCTAAATCTATAAATGCTGTAAAATCTAGTTGTTCTGAATAACTTATTGCATAAATTGGAACATAAAATACTACAAGGAATAATAAAAAAGGAATTATTGCCGATTTAAACTTGCCTCTTATTATTAAAATTGAGATAAATGCTGAGAAAACCAAAGTAAAAGTAGAACCACCACTAGCTAAAAAATAAAGCAATAGCAATGATGCACTAATTACTTTTTTTATTTGTGATAAATCGGTAAAATTGATAAAAATATAAGTAAAAAGAAATGGAATTATGAGGAAAACTAACCTTGACATAACGAAGGTTGGATTAAACAATAGTAAAATATTTAAAATAGCAATAAGGAGTATTATTTCAAATATTCTATCCCAATCAAAGTCAAAGTCAGTTTTTTTGTTAAAAATTAAAGCTCCATAGAAAAAAGGAGATAACGCTAAAGTGAAAACATAATCTTTAAGTGAATTTCCAATATTAACATCGGTAGTTTGAAGTTTAACAAAAGCAAAAAACAATACTGTTATTACCATCATGGTATAAACAATTAGTACATTACCCAAACCTTTTTTTTGTAAAACATTATAATTTCTTAAACAAACATATAACATATAAATATATATCACATAACTTGTCGACAAAAAGGATGTTATCATTACTAGCAAAGGGATATATTTAATATTTTTAGTTGAAATAAACCAAAAACCTAAACTAAGTGCAATTGCGTTACCTAATATACCCCAAAAAGCAGTTACTAAACTTGCAAAAATAGTTATAATAAGTAAAACTAGATAATTTCTATTCATTGTGCAATTTAATTAGTTCACCCCATTTTAAATCTTCTTCTTTAGTATCAAATTGAGTAAGTCCACCGTTATGGTGAAAAGTAAATTCACCAAAATATATTTTTCCATTGATATTGTATAGGTCAATTCTAATGAAAACGAGCGATTGTGCAAGCAATTTTGCTATTTGAACCATTTTTTCGAAATTCTGAGGTTTTAATATTTCAAATTCCGATTTTGGAGAAAAGCCTGATTTAACTTTCATAGGATTAAATTCCAAATCGAAAAAATCATTCCTTGTTTCTAACCCACGGTCAGTTACTAACATTAGGAATTTAGGTTCTCCATTGAAACAAAAAAATTTATAATCAATTAATCCTAATTCTGGAGTATCGGTTAATAAAAATTCTTCTGCCACAATTCTTGGAATGGCATTTTTGTAAGGATATTCTCTCGAATAAAAAAAATAATTACGTGATAAAGCATCTGTAAATTTTTTTTTGTATTGATTTAAATTGAAAGTGGATTTGTCTTTGCAAACGCATACAGTACCTGAATCGTGCGTAGTTTTAAGCGCAAATTGATTGGGTAATTGGTTAATATCAATTTCATCAAATGAGTTGTAAACACCCAATAATGGAACTAAATATTCTTCTCCAATTTTTGAGGCAACAATTTCTCTTACTTGGTACTTATCTACTATTTTGGAATATAACAAATCGGTATTATGTAATTTGAGCCATTGAATTTTTTCAGTAAAAGTTTTGGGATTTTTAAGGTTTAAATTTCTGCCTATTGCTAATCGGTAATAAACTTTCAGAAATAAATAATCTGAAGGAATAATAGGGGAGAGTTTTCTCCAAATAACAAATAAACGCTCACCAATAACTTTATTAACTATATAAGAAAAACTGAGGTGTTTTCTCGGATTTGATAATATTCGTGAGAGTCTATTCATTTTATTATTTTACGATTTTGATTATATATTGATATTTATTTTTAAGAGTATGAACTCAATTGTTTTTATGTTTAAAACTAATTATTTTTCAGAAGGTCTTTGTATATTTGATATTGATTTTCTGCAATAGCAATTGGATTGTTTCTTTGTTCTGCTCTAATTACTGCATTTTGCGAAAGTTTAGTTGACAATTCTTTATCAATTATTAGTTTGTTAATTAAAAAAGCGCATCTTTTGTGGTCGCCAGGTGTGTAAAATAAGGCTTCTTTATTATTATCGGCTAATTCGGGCATTGCACCAGCAAATGAAACCACCGAAGGAGTTCCAATCATCATTGCCTCCGCTAAAGCATTAGAATAAGATTCAACAAAAGATGGATTAACATATACATGTGCATTTTGTAATTCATTAACAATCTGATATCCATCGATGGCACCCAGCCAAATAATATTTTCTTGTAAATTATGCTTTTTTATTAATCTTAACATAAATCGCAAATAACCTTCGCCAAGCCAATCAGTTCGGCCGTATCTGCCAGCTATGCGCAATTGAAAATTGGGTTGATAGTTTTTTAAATAAATAGCAGCTTTTAATAAACTATGTAAACCTTTCCATGAGTAGCCTAATGCTGAGGTATAAATAATTGGTTTATTTATTTCATGGTCGAAATTTACCCATTTTTTAGTACCTAAAAATTCAAACCTTAAAACTCTTTCTGTTCTATATAATTTTACTTGATTATTTACGGCTAAAATTTGAGAATCTGTCCATTCTGATTGGTTTAATACAAATTGAACATTTTCAATCATTCTATTTTCTCTTAACACATCATCAAAAAACGACTTAGTGATATGAAGGATTGAATTTCCTATAAGAATCTCTCTGATACCTATTGTTGAAATAATTTCGCGTAAAGTAAAACCGCGTAAATTACATGGCCCCATGCTGGAGAGTACACCTTGTAAAGTTAGTAATTTAATTCCAGGTAAATTTTGAGTTAAAGGTAAAAAACCAAATGGATTTTCTGTTCCCCAAATTTGAATGATATCGGGTTTTATTTCATTAACAATTTTTATAAAATTTTGTGCTGCTGCAGAATCAATATCTCCATATTTATTAAGTTTTTTTGTTGGGATAGCAAATTGTTTGATATTACCATAATGAAAACTTTCAACGGTATTGGAGTTAGATTTTGAAACATTAATAATTTCAATATTCTCTTTGTTTGCTAACGATTCGGCCAAAGCCTTTAACCAAACTGCTGTCTGCTTTTCTTTTTCTGTCGAAAAGATGCGTAAAGAAACCCAAAGGACTTTCATTAATGAGCTGTTTTTTTATTATTAAATACTAAAATTGATAAAGGAGTGGTATTTACTAAAATTAAGCTAATTTCTTTAAGCGTTAATCCATCAGTTTTTCCAACTACTATTTTTGATAAGGTATTCTTTAGTAAATCTTTTTTTACTAATTTAACCATTTGGTTGTCTAAAAAATATTCTTTCTTATGGTATCCTAATAAAATGCCATTAAGCACTTGAATGTATTTTAACATTATTGTGTCTTTATATTTATGTAAGTTTTTTTCAAAAAACTCATTTAAGTATTTATATACTTTAATGGTTTGTAAAACTTTTTTATTATCATAAACAGCTCTACAAACACTATTAGATCTAACTAATACATTATAATAAATATTTGAGGTGTAAACTACTTTAGTGCATTTTAACAATAGCTGAGGTGTTAACAGTTCGTCAATTCCAATGTTTTGCTCAAAAATAGCTATTTCATCAAATAATTCTTTTTTGTATAATCTTACCAAAGTAGGGTGTTTTAATACCTCAAAATGAGTTTTTAAAATATCTTTATTAGATGATGCAATATAATTAATGTTATTGAAAGTATTTAAATTTACGGTTTCTCCAATTGAATTAAATGCCCTTATTCCAAAAGAAACCATATCTGCATTTTCCAATATTATAATTTTTACTAATTCCTCAATAGCATTTAACTCAAACCAATCATCGCTATCAATAAATGTTAAAAATTGACTAGAAACCAATTTTAGGCCTGCTTTTATGGCAGATCCAAGTCCGCCATTTTCCTTATGTATTGTTTTTATTCTTGAATCTAATTTTGCATAATCATTAATAATAGTCTTTGAATTATCAATTGAACCATCGTTAATTATTATAATTTCAAGGTTTTCATAAGTTTGATTGATAACACTTTCCAAACATTTATTTAAAAATAGTTCAGAATTATATACTGGAATTAAAATTGAAATTTTTTGATTTTGCATTTAAATTATATTTATAACAAATCTTTTTGATAATTTAAGTTTTTTACTTTATTCAAAGAGTCAATATCTAATTATTAAAGCTTTTGTTTATATATCAATTTAGCAATTTACGAGAACTTTACAAAAGTATTTATTGACTTAAAGGTTATTTCAACTACAATTTTGAAAAATTATCCTAATAAGTAAAAATTTAATTCAGCTACTTAACAAAATAGTTTTTTAAAAAATTTCATAATTTATCGTTTAGAATAACTATAATTAATTATTAAACTAGAAACATATTATTAAAATGACTTGATACACAGCCTAATAATGTAGTTTATATATTGATATTTGTTAACTTTTTTAAAGTGAATTAACTAGTGTTATTTTTTTAAAAAAAGGTAATTTCAATAAAACAATCTCTTTTTCTGGTTTATTGAAACCTATAAAAAATATTATTAAAGCCGTAGTTAAAATGGAAATTACCGTTTTAATTATTAATGACAACAGACTATCATTAAACATTAGTCTTAAAAAAAATTGTGGTAAAACTGCAATCGTAACAAAAATAACAGGTACAATGGTTTCAGTAAAATAAATTTTACTTTTAAAAGTACTTAATTTAGCTAAAATACTGATTTGTAATAGCATGAAAATTATTTCTCCAAAAATAAATACTAATGTTACCCAATAAGGTTTAAAACCCCAAATAAACAGCATATAAATTATGGGAAGTACTGAAAGAAAAATAATAGAAAAATAAATTTTTGTTTTTCCAATTTTTCCGGTGGCATCAATTAAGGCATCAAAACCACTTTCTAAACTGCTTATTAAGCCAGTCACAATTAATAATATAACAAACCAGATGGTGTAAGGTGGATAATTATTTAACCAAAGTTCTAAAAATGAATCTATAGAAATTATAATAGGCAATGATATAAATAAAATAATAAAGTAGGTATATTTTGAAAGCTTGTAAACTAATATAAGTGATTTGTTTTCGTTACCGCCACTGTGATTTTTTACAATTTGAGGAACTGCTACTTGATTTAAATTTTTAACAAAGGAAAATAGGAATTCATTTATTCTATTTGCAATTCCAAATGCAGCATTTAAGGTAGTTCCGAAAAACGAATTCAAAATAATAGCACTTCCTTCCCTAGAAATAGCATTACCAAATACGTAAACCAATTGCCAACCAAAAAAACCTGCAATTGGCTTTAAATTTGACTCAGTTAACTTAAACCTCATTCTAGTAATTTCTGTATAATATATTTTACAGTAAATGAAATAGATTAAAGAAATCAATATTCTAATAATTAAAATACCTACTGCATAAAATTGAATTTTATTTTCTGAATAAAAAATAAGAATGAAAACAACTAATAAATTTAGAATGGAATTAAAAATTTCAATGATTGCCTTTACATTAAATTTTTCATTTACTGTTATGAGTCCATCGTAAGGCATAACTACAGTAGAAAAAAAAATAGAAATAGATGAACACCTTAGTATAAAAAGCGCATCAGGTATTTTGGTAGTATCAATATTCAATTGGTGTAAAACATACCATTTACCAACAATTTCGAGTAGTATTAAAAAAACAACCGAGAACACAACATGCAAAAATAATAGAGAATTAAATACCTGATTGGTATTAACAACTTCTTTTTTACCAATTTCAACTGCTAAAAATCTGTTAGAAGTTGAAATTAAACTGGTGCTCATTACATTAAGAATTGCAACCACACCACCAATTATAGCATATAAGCCAAAGTCATTGGCGCCAAGTTCTTTTAAAAGTATTCTAACACTATATAAGCCAATTATTGAAGTAATAATTAACCTTATGTACATTACAATACTATTTTTAGCAATTTTTTTGTTTTGGCTCAAAATTATTTATTTGATAAATATTTCAATGGCTATAATTTTAATTAATTATAAGTAGCTTATGAATTATAAGTTTTTTTTAGTTTTATATTATTTTCTTTTAAAAAATTCTGTGTGGTTAATA
>CAIUQQ010000005.1 GCA_903901345.1 uncultured Bacteroidota bacterium
AGCAGCTCCTGCTAAAAAAGCGGCTCCTAAGAAAGCAGCTCCTAAAAAAGCAGCTGGTAAAAAGAAATAGTTTTTACTTTTTTTATAAAAAAGCCTTATCAAAATATTTGATGAGGCTTTTTTGTTTTTAAGCCTTATTTTTGTTTAATTATAAATTATGATTATTTCATTACATCCCAAAAATCCAAATGCAAGAGACTTGAAAAAAGCTGTTGATATTTTAAACAACAATGGTGTTGTAATTATTCCTACTGATACTATTTATGCATTAGCATGTAAACTCGATAATAAAAAAGCTATTGAACGAATGTGTAAAATTGTTGGCAAGAAACCAGATAAAGTTAATTTTTCACTATTATGTTCTAGCCTTAGTCATTTAAGTGATTATACTTCGGCACTTGATAAGACAATATTTAGGTTAATGAAAAATAATTTACCTGGTCCATTTACATTTATTTTAAAAGCTACTAATAGTGTTACCAAATATTTTGAAGGTAATAAAAAAACAATTGGAATTCGTGTTCCTGATAATGTAATTGCACAATTATTAGTTGAAGAAATTGGTAGTCCTTTAGTTGTTACATCTATTCATCATGATGATGATATTATAGAATATATGACTGATCCTGAAGAAATTCATGATAAGTTTGAAAACTTGGTAGATGCTGTAATTGATGGGGGAAATGGTGGTAATATTCCATCTACAATATTAGATTGCAGCACCGATGAAATTGTTTTAGTAAGAGAAGGTAAAGGAATTATAAACGAATAATTAATTATACTCACAAGTTATCCCACCAATATTTTATCCTCTTTTTTATATTATTTTTGAAAACCAAAATATGTCTTTTATATATTAAGGATTATTATTTTATTTAACAATTGTTTTACCTATTCAGTAATTAATTACTGATTTTATTTTATATAAATGTTTAAGAAAGTTACCTTTTTTTTTATTTTTTGTTTTGTCTTTTTTGTTTCAAACAATGCATTTAGCCAAGTTCAAATTATTTCACCCGATAGTAATGAAGTAATAGATACTGAGGAGGAAGATGAAGTTGATGAAGAGTCTATTGAATTTGATAGTATAATAGTAGAAACAAATGGTCCTTATTGGGATTTTTTACGTCCTCGTGATTTTATATTTGATACCAGTAATGCGCCAGCAAATAGGTATTATAATTTTTGGGATACTGTAGTTATAAATCCTTATAAATCTGACTTAAAAATTATGAACGATACTGTTGTGTTATCGTTGGTTACTGATGGTTGTGGTTTTCATCCGCCTGCTATTGGCGATTTAAGTTCTACCTTTGGTTTTAGGCGATGGGGGCGAAGAGCTAAGTTTCATTTTGGTGTAGATGTGAGAATGGATGTTGGTGATCCTGTTTACGCTGCTTTTGCTGGCGTGGTTAGAATTGCTAAAAAAAGTGCTGATTATGGTTACATGGTTTTAATCAGACACGACAATGGCTTAGAAACTTTATATGCTCATTTTTCTCAATTGCTTTGTTATATTGGTCAAAATGTAACTGCTGGAGATATTATAGGTTTAGCAGGAAGTACAGGCCGTTCTACAGGTCCGCATTTACATTTTGAAACTAGGTTTAAAGGTGAAAAAATAAATCCTAATAAATTAGTTCATTTTCCTTCTGGCTCGCTTTTGTCTGATTCATTACAAATAGATAAAAGTTGCTTTAAACATTTATATGAAGTAAAATCGGCTAAGCTAAAACTAAAGATACCAAAGTTTGTAAAAGCCCGCAAAGGTGATACCTTGTATAAAATAGCTAGAGAATATGGCGTTTCTGTTAAACGTTTAGCACGTTTAAATAATATTTCGAAAAAGACAAAAATAAAACGAGGTAGAAGAATTAGATTGAGATAGTTTTAAATTTTGAGTTTTAAGTTTTGCCACAGATTACACAGAAAACACAGATTTGTTTCAGTTTAAAAGTTATGTACTCTTTGTTGCTATGTGGTTTAAGATTTCAATAAAATATTTATTTTACATAACGATTTTGCCAGCAGCCAGCTGCCAAAAGTAAAAAGCCAGCAACTAAAACAAACACGAACAAACGTCATGCTGTAAGCATCTTCCTTGTTACAGGAATTGGTTAGCTAATGGTTAGGTGATTAGTAAGCAAGGATCCCGCTAAGCGGGACCACGGAATGACTTGTCTTATTATTTATGCTATAAGCATCTCAATATCTCTGCGAGAATCTGCGCAATCCGCGGGAAAAATTGTTGTTACCATGATATGTTAGCGTTACTGCCACACGCCACATGCGTGCGGTAGCGTGCGAAAATCTGCTCACGACTAATCGGGATGCGGGAAAAACAACACATGCCTGTTAGAAAAAAACATCCCAACCATTAACAACGGAACTGCCAGTTGCCAGCAGCCAGCAGCCAAGTGCTAATATCCTGTCAACGATTTATCCTTTGGATGCTTCACTTCAAAACTAAATTTTACCGATTTGCTTTCATCGGCTTTCAACTCCATTTTCCAAGTTAATTTGCCTGTATTTACATCGGAAGTTGCACCTTCATATTCCAATAATTTTACTTCTATTTCACTGTTGTTCGATACCGGAATTTGATCTTCAATGGTTAATATAATTGCATCTTTTTGTGTGTTTTTTACTTTAATTTCATACGTAGTTTGTTCCTTTTTTGTACTTCCAAAAAACGATTTCGAACTAAAATCTTTCAACTTATTTCTTTCCACTTGTACGCGTTTGTCTTTTCCTAAAGTAAGCAGTAAAGTATCGTTAGCAGTTGGACTAATAATTGTTTTTCCAGTAAATGTTCCATCAAAATAAACATTGGCTTCACCACTAATTTGATTGATTAAATCGTTGGCTAAAACTTGCGCAGTAACAAATACTTCTTTGTTTAATTTTGGCACTACTGCATAACCATAAATTGCATTTTGCGCAAAGCTGGTTAAATCAACTTGATGGTTTTGATTATCGCTTGGAATGGTATAAGCAATATTGGTTTCAAATTCTGTATTGAACATGTTTTGAGTAACAGTTGAATTTGCCCATTTTGATTTAATGCTTTTTTGTGTTGGTTCATCTGCATCTATTAACATATCTCTTGATCCCGAAATTTGTACTTGTTGCACATAATCTCTTCTTATAAAAAACCCCAGCCAATTGGTTTGTAATTCAGGTTTTATGCCACCTTCTGCTGGATTTGCAGTAGTCAATTTTAGGTTCACATTGTTCCAATCTTCGCCAGTGCTTTGGGTAATATTGGCTTTCAAAAAAAACTGAACATTACTTTTATTGTCTTTTATTCTAATGTCGTAAAATGGCTGCCAGCTTACGTTTCCAACCAAGTAACTTAAATCTATTTGTGCATCTTGCACTTTATTATCAGATTTTACAGTTAAAATAACTTCATTATTCAAAGTCAATTTTCCATTATTATAAGCTGCTAACTGTAGTTCTACTGCATTTTTATAACCATAATATTTAGTTTCTAATTTACTCAATCGAAACCAATTTACTTTAAAATCATCTAATTTTTTATGGTATAAATTCATCAAATCTTCCAACTCATCATACTTCACTCCAGTTTGATTACTTCCCACATTTTTATTGGCCAACATCAAATCTTTTTGATAAACAATTGTTTCCTTGTCAGCTTTAAAATCGGCAAGTGCCGCATTGATATTTTCTAACGAATCTTCTAATAAAATTATGTCAGCAGGCTTTTCGTTTTTATTCAACAAATCATTTCGATTACTTACTGATAAAATAGTTAAATGTTCATTGGCTTTTACAACCAAACTATTCATGTTAATGTATGGCGAAAGTTTATCGAAAACAATATTGAAAACACCGCTTGCTTCCAAGTTTATTTTTGCAGTTCTAGTAACTTGCGCTTGGCTGTTAAATACTGTTACATGGCTCACCACACTGCTTACTTTACGTTCAATTGGTATGGTGTTATTGTATATAAAATCATCGTAAACGCCACCGTTTTGCGCTGACAAATTGAATGAAATAGCAATAGCTAAAAGGAGGGTGATTGATTTGAGTGTTTTCATTTAGTTTTTTAATTATCCTTTTAATATTTTTTGAGCTGCAAAATCGCAAATTATTATCTCTTCTTCATTATCAAGATATGCAATAACAAATTTCTTTTTGTAGTTTACACATCTATAATCATGAATTTGCCATAGAAAATATTTACATGGTTTGTGAATGATTCTTTCATCATTTAAAGTCTCAATAAACTCAAAAACATCAGCTACAAATAACTTAGCAGTTTTTGGCATTCCTTTACTTTCAATGTAATAAGCTATACTGGCAATTTCTTCAACAGTTCTATCTAAAATAGTTATTTTTCTTTTTCCCATTTATCTATCAGTTCAAATGCCATTTTTTTTCCCTCAGACAGATTCATTTTTTTTGCAGTACTTGACTTTCTAGCAGCAATTAATTTTAACTCTTCATAGTTTTTTTGTTCAATAACCACATATTTTTTTTTGTCGATAGTTAATGTATTCATATTCGAAAATTATTTAATTACGTTGTAAACTTTCTGGAACTTAGGTTTTATACCATTATAGAATAAATTGATATAATTTCGTCTTATTTTTTCAAGTGCAGCTAATCTTTCAATTGGTGTTTTTGTTAACCAATATGCTAAATCGGTTTCAGGTTCTTCGCCTAGTTTATATTTTGCAACATGCTTAATCATCTATCAAATATAATGTTTTAAGTTTACTTTTTACGTTATCAAGTTAAACAACCAATCAAAAATCCTACTTCAAAAATCAAAAATCTACAACGGAATATTTCCGTGTTTTTTTCTTGGTAAATTCACTACTTTATTTTCTAACATCTTAAACGCTTTGATAAGCTTTTTTCGTGTCTCTTCCGGAAAAATAACTTCATCAATGAATCCACGTTCTGCGGCACGGTATGGATTTGCAAAAATATCGGCATACTCTTTTTCCTTTGCAGCTAATGCAGCAACTTGGTCATCGGCTTTGTCAATGTCTTTTTTGAAAATAATTTCAGCAGCACCTTTTGCACCCATTACGGCTATTTCGGCTGTAGGCCAAGCAAAATTCATGTCGGCTCCAATATGTTTTGAATTCATTACATCATAAGCGCCACCATAAGCTTTACGGGTAATTACGGTAACTCTAGGAACAGTTGCTTCGCAAAATGCGTATAATAATTTTGCACCATTGGTAATGATTGCATTCCATTCTTGATCGGTTCCTGGCAAAAATCCTGGAACATCTTCAAACACTAAAAGCGGTATATTGAAACAATCGCAGAAACGCACAAAACGTGCTGCTTTTTGCGATGAATGAATATCCAAAACTCCGGCCAAATAAGCTGGTTGATTAGCCACAATTCCAATGCTTCTTCCTGACAAACGGGCAAATCCAACGACAATATTTTCAGCATAATTTTTATGAACTTCATAAAAACTTTCTTCATCTATTACCTCACTAATTACTTCTCTTATGTCGTATGGTTGATTGGCATTTTCAGGAATAATATGTGCTAATTTGGGTCTAGTTTCATCAGTTGATTCATAGTTATAATCAGGAGTTTTTTCTTCACAATTTTCAGGAATATAACTAATCAATTTCTTTAATTGATTGATGCAATCAATTTCGTTGGCAGCAGTAAAATGTGCCACACCACTTTTGGTTGAATGAACCGAAGCACCACCTAAATCTTCACTTGAAACTTCTTCGTGAGTAACTGTTTTTACCACGTTTGGTCCGGTTACAAACATATAGCTTGTGTTTTCTACCATCATAATAAAATCAGTAATTGCAGGACTATAAACTGCACCACCAGCGCAGGGTCCCATGATGGCCGAAATTTGAGGAATAACGCCACTTGCCATGGTGTTTTTATAAAATATATCGGCATAACCGCCTAATGAAACTACCCCTTCTTGAATCCTTGCTCCACCACTATCGTTTAAGCCAATTAAAGGCGCACCATTTTTCATGGCTAAGTCCATCAGTTTACAAATTTTTTCAGCATGAGTTTCAGAAAGTGAACCTCCAAAAACTGTAAAATCTTGCGAAAAAGCATACACTAATCTTCCATTTATATTTCCATATCCAGTAATTACGCCATCGCCTAAAAACTGTTGTTTTTCCATTCCAAAATCTTTAGAACGATGTGTTACAAAAGCACCAATTTCTTCAAAACTGCCTTCATCAAATAAAAAGTGAATGCGTTCTCTTGCTGTTAACTTTCCTTTTTTATGTTGCGAAGCAATGCGGTCAATTCCGCCACCTAAAAGCGATTGGTCGCGTAATTCTTGTAATTGTTTACGTTTGTTCATAATTATAATTCAAAGTTCGCAAATTAGTAAATTACATTTAAACCTTTAGTGATTTTATTGAACAGAAAACTCACAATTTTTTAGTTGATTGAAAATTGAAGGTTTACGAATAAAAAAGTCAACCTTTGAATGCTTTTTTAAACCATATTAGAAATTCAAAATCTATAACCATAACCTTTAAATTTTATATTGTAAATTGTATGATTTAGGTAACAATTTACAATTGTTTATTTATTTCATTTTTTATGATTTAATTGCAATGGGTAAATGAGTAACGCTAATAAAAATATTATTTTACAAATTAGGAACATGGTGAGTTCAAGGTGTATTGCACAAGTGCAAAACATATTGGAAAGCTCCACTAACTTAAGTATTGATAAAGTATATTTGGGTGCTGCGCAAATTCAAGTCAATGATGGAAATATTGATTTTATCGACTTGCAAAAAAAATTACAAGAACAGGGTTTTGATTTAATTTACGATAAAGAAGCTGCATTGCTAGAAGCAATTAAAGTTGCAGTTTTAGAAATGATTTATTATGGAAATAATTTAAATTCATTGATTAGAAATTCGGATTATTTGAGTGATAAATTAGCACATCCCTATACTTTTTTAAGTAAACTGTTCAGTGATAAAACACATTTAACACTTGAAAAATACATTATTCTTGTTAAAATTGAAAGAGTAAAAGAGTTACTCAGTTATAATGAAATGACATTGAGCGAAATTTCTTACCAAATGGGTTATAGCAGCGTGCAATATTTAAGCAATCAGTTTAAACAAATTACTACTTATTCGGTAAGTGAATACAAGGCATTACCAATTAAACCTAGAATTCCATTGGATCAGTTGATTTAAATTAATTGGCAATAAGCAATTAAACAAATTACTTTACAAATCTATTCAGTCACTATTTTAATACATTGAAACAAACAAAAACTATGAAAAAAACACTTTCTATTTCAATTTGTTTATTATTCATTATTTCTTGCAATTCACATGAAGATAAGAAGAATGCAGCCATAGATTTAGATACTAAATTAGTGTCGCCTCCTGCTATGATGGAAATGGAATCTGTTTCTAGAAACGGTACTTATCAAGCTAATTTTACTCCAACAAATACTGTTGAAACTAATACTCCTACCATTGCCAAAAAGAAAATTATTAAAGATGGAAATATTTCTGTACAAGTAGCCGATTTAGAAAAGGCTAAAAAGAGTATGAATGAATTGGTAAAAAGTATGAACGCTTATTATGAAAATGAGAATTATAATAACAATGAAAGCACTTTTTCTTATGATTTAAAAATAAGAATTCCTTCTCAAAATTTTGAAAAAATTTTATCATTGGTAGAAAATGGTGTTGGAGAAATAACCAGTAAAAATATTGAAGCAAGAGATGTTACCGAAGAGTTTATGGATATTCAAACAAGGCTCACAAACAAGAAAAATTATTTAAAAAAGTATAATGAGTTATTGAGTAAAGCTAAATCAATTAAAGATATTTTAGACATTGAAGAACAAATAAGGGTTTTACAAGAAGAAATTGAAAGTTCAGAAGGTAGATTAAATTTTTTATCAGATCAAGTTTCTTACAGTACTTTGAATGTTAACTTATTTAAAACAAAAGAATTTATTTACAAACCTGTAGCAAAAGATAGTTTTTTTGAACGATTGAAAAGTTCATTAGGTAATGGTTGGAATGGAATAGTAGATTTTGTATTATTAATCTTCAAAAATTGGCCAATTGTAATTTTAACAATAGGTGTTATTTTTAGTATTAGAAAATATTATAAAAATAAGAAGAAAAAAGTGTAATGATTTATAATTTGATGACATAAAAAATAGATTTTAAGAAATGAAAATAAACTTTAGCGAAGCTATGGTTAAAAAAACTGATGCTGAATTATTGAAAATCGTATTTGGACCAGAAGATGAATATGTTCCTGAAGGATTAGAAGCCGCAAAAATTGAATTTGCTAAACGAAATATTTCAAACGAAGAAAAAGAAAAATATAAAAAATATTTTGAACACGAAAAGGTTATTAAACTGAAAAAAGCAAATGAACCATTGAACGATTTATGGAAAGTTTTGACATTTATTTTTCCAGGTATGGGTCAAATATATTTAGCAGGAATATTAAGTGCTGATGGATATGATAGAAAAGCTAAAGAACTTGCTAAATTTTCACTTTATGGATTTGGATTTTATGTTGGTATAATAATTTTGGTAATATTCATATTTTAATCAACTTAATCCCAAAAATACTACATTCGCGCTTGTGAGAAATCCAAATTTAGATCCTGAAGAAAGTAATTTAACCAATGTTGACAAAGAATTGGAGCGTGTGTTACGCCCGCGTTTATTTGATGATTTTACTGGTCAGGAAAAAACCATTGAAAATTTAAAAATATTTGTTCAAGCTGCCAAACAACGTGGCGAAGCATTGGATCATGTGCTTTTACATGGCCCTCCTGGTTTAGGGAAAACTACTTTAAGTATTATTATAGCCAACGAATTAGGTGCGAATATAAAAACAACAAGCGGACCTGTGTTAGAAAAAGCAGGTGACTTAGCTGGTTTATTAACTAATTTAGAAAAAGGCGATGTGCTTTTTATTGATGAAATACATCGTTTAAGTCCCGTGGTGGAAGAGTTTTTGTACTCGGCTATGGAAGATTACAAAATAGATATTATGATTGATAGCGGGCCAAATGCGCGCAGTATTCAGTTAGAAATAGAACCATTTACTTTAATTGGTGCCACTACTCGTTCGGGATTATTAACTTCTCCTTTGCGCGCAAGATTTGGTATCAATGCTCGTTTGCAGTATTACGACAAAGCTTTGATGAAAACCATTATTGAGCGCAGCTCTACCATTATGAATTCCATTATTGATGAAGAAGCTGCTTGGGAAATTGCTCGTAGGAGTAGGGGAACACCCAGAATTGGCAATGCCTTATTGCGCAGAACCCGTGATTTTGCACAAGTAAAAAGCGATGGAACTATTACACTAGAAATTGCTCAATTTGCCTTAAACGCATTGAATGTAGATAGTGAAGGATTAGATGAAATGGATTCAAGGATTTTAAAAACCTTGATTGAAAAGTTCAAAGGCGGGCCAGTTGGGTTAAATACTTTGGCAACTGCCATTGGTGAAGATGGTGGAACAATTGAAGAGGTATATGAACCTTATTTAATTCAAGAAGGATTTTTGATGCGCACGCCTCGCGGACGTGAAGCCACCGAAAAGGCTTACCAACATTTAGGATTTACACCTACGTATAAGAATAAGTTATTTTAGTAAATTCGAAAAAATAAATTCTAAATTCGAAAAGGATGCGGGAATTATTTTTCGAATTTAAAAACGTGCAAAGCAACGTCTCTATTTGTAATATTTCACTCAAAGTGCGGAAATTATTTTTCGAATTTTGTTCTGATACAATGGAATATTTTTTCGAATTTAAAAAGAAGTTGCTTGCAAAGTATCTACTTGTATAATTACAACCAAAGTGCGGGAATTATTTTTCGAATTTCGTAATTTGAATTTCGAATTTAAAAACGTGCAAAGCACGTTTACTCCTCTTCTTTAAAATATATTTTATAAAACTTACGTCCATCGGGTTCCACACCTTGTTCTATCAAGTTACGGTTTCCATGAATATAAATATGGAAATTTTTATCTAATTTAAGTACGCTTTTAAAAATTCTGGCTTGCTTTTTTACCGCCTGACTCGAAATATCAAAACTATCGGAAATATCCAATTCATTGCTCATTCGGTAAGCTTCATCAAAGGTGCGGAACGATTCTATTACACCTTCATCTTTAAAAACTGCTTGTTCAAATTCTTGCTTATCAAAAGTATCGTTGGTTTTAAAATAATCAACTGAGCGGTTCAAGTAATCAATTTGGTCGGCTTTGCTTACTTCAAACTCTTCGTTCAATTGTTTGGTTACAAAGTTTTTGGCAATATTCATAAACTCTTTGGTGTGGTTATAATTATTGCTGCAAGGTTTTAATTGTAAAAAACTATCCTTCCAATATTGCGCTTCGTTGCCTTTATTTCCTTTATCTATAATACAAACTTTATAACCTTGATTGGCATTGGTGTTAAATATTAAGCAACCTTTGTCCAACTTATCTATGTTAATTCCATCGTTATAACTCACATCAAAAACGTTATTGGTTTGGTTCAGTTTTAAAAAGTCGTATTTGTTTTCCGACTTAAAAATTCCAATGGCTTCCACGTCTTCATCTTCTACTTGAATATTGGAAAAATAAGCAATAAATAAATCACCACTTTTTATTTGAGGATGAGTAGAAAGTTCATATAAATGCTTTGCAATATGGATGCTATTGATATGAAAAGCACTGCCATGTTCAAACATTTGCAAAGCATAACTATAAATAGGATTTAAAGTAAAATCGTTATTACTAAAACTGAAATTATAAAACTCAGGATTACTGAAAGATGAAACGAAAAATTTCATCAATAAATCTTTCAACTTTCCATCGCTTAAATCCAACAAATCCTTCGATATAATGAGGTCTTCGTTATTGGTTTTATTCCCTACCTGATGCACCGAAACTTTTTCTAATTGAGTAGTTTCTATTTCAAATTTTTCTGCCATTTATTGTTAAATATTGGGGGTAAAGATAACTATTATCTATGATTGTTGATTTGTGATATTTGATTTTCGAACAGTAAGTTTATCATTTTTGAAGTCATGCTATTTTGGGACTTTACAGAATGCAATCAGGACGTCTTCATTATTTTATTTTGCCCAAATTGGCAAAATATCAGTATGAAATTTTCCATTTAACTGCGCCAAGATTCTTCTTGATTTC
Organism: uncultured Bacteroidota bacterium; assembly: GCA_903901345.1. GTDB lineage: Bacteria > Bacteroidota > Bacteroidia > UKL13-3 > UKL13-3 > JAAFJM01. Next base: position 11,193 of record CAIUQQ010000005.1, read on the forward strand.
TTCTCCAAGAGTTTTAGATCTATTTGGGTAGAAAATATATTTTCCAAAACTTAAACTTGATTTTACAAGCATACTTTTATTTTCCTTATTTATTTTATACTTTATAAAAACTTGACTTCTAAATTTATTTGGCATACTTTGGTAGTAAACACAAATAATTGTTCTTGTTTTATCTTTACCTCGGCTAAAAAAGTTCCTTTTACCAATAATGCAGTTCACAAAACCTTTCTTCGTTACTATTCGGTATCTTTCTTTTTTTAGCGATTTTTTTATAACGCTTATCAATCTGTCTTCATCTATATATTCATTGGTTTCTAAATAATATTCTTTTGAAGCATCTAATTCCCACATTTTACTTGTAGGAGTAGAATTTATTTTAGCATAATTCTCAAATTGTGCGGAGTCAATTTGTTTAGGAAAGTATTTTAATTGTGGAGAACAGCTATAAGTATTGATCAATAGACAAACCAAAAGCAAACCAATTACAATTTTATTTTTTATTATTAAATAAATATTCATTTCAATCAATCAATATTAAA
>CAIUQQ010000006.1 GCA_903901345.1 uncultured Bacteroidota bacterium
GATGCTTGGTTAATAAAAACAGACAGCAATGGCTGCATAATACCGGGCTGCAATGCCAAAGACAATGTGGTACAAATTATAAACCCTGAAAAAGTGTTTACTGTTTACCCTAACCCTGCCCAAAATGAAATAAATGTAAGCACTGAAAATTTGAATGTAAAAATTGAAAGCCTAGCTATTTATAATATGCAGGGGCAAGCTCTAAAAACGGTAAGTAAAACAACAAAAATTAATACAGAAGACTTAGCCAATGGCAATTATTTATTAATTATTACCACAAATAAACAACAAATGGCTGGGAAGAAGTTTGTGGTGGAGAGGTAGGATTGGTTTATGGACGATAGACAATGGACGATAGAAAAGAAGAGAATTAAATGCTAGTTGATAATGGTAAATGGAAAACAATATATTCATAATGAATGGATCAGTATGGAACAAATAGCAGCCAGTAATACTAGTGCAGCCGAAAGTGCCAAAGGAATTTTAACCTTGGTAAAAGGCAATTACTACGATGTGTATATAGAACGTGCTACAAGCACAGGAGGACTAGGTAAAATGGGTAAAAACACTTCCATAGCTCCTGAAAAAGCTAAACAAAATACCAATAATGCTTTAACTGTATATCCAAACCCTGCTAATAATAGCATTTTTGTAAGGTTAAATAACGCAACCGCCAATGAAGAAAATACAATTTCGTTATTAGATGTAACAGGTAAAATTGTACTTACAAAAAAGACCAATAATAATGGTATAATTGAAATAGATACCCAAAATTTAAGCAATGGTGTATATTTTGTTCATCTTACCAATGTTGAATTAAACATTGTATCTAAAATAGTAATAACCCATTAATAAAATAAAAGGTAGTTCAATAAATTGAACTACCTTTTTTAAACATAATTGACATGAAGATTATTATACTAACAATATTTTGCATTTGCATTAATATGAATATGTATGCACAAAAGTATTTTTCTAAAATGTTTGATGTGAATAAAAGTTGGGAGAGTTTTGTTTTTCCGATTAATACAACAAATAATCACCTAATTTTATCAGGTACATCAATTAATTTTTTCGTAAATGATAGTACACGTTTTAGAAGTGTCATTTTAGTTAAACTAGATTCAACTTTTAATATTATTGCTAAAATGGAATTACGAGAACCATTTAAAAATTATACTTATCTTATCCCAATCAAAAATTTAAATAATAAATTTGTTTATGGATTATTAGATACAAATAATAGAGTTTCTTATAAGATTTTAAAGTTAAATGATATAAACATAGAAGGTTTTAAATCAATAAATTTTCCATATTCAATTTCTTTAACAAATAATGATATATTAACTATCAACAACAAATTATATTTTTTCTGTGCCGATTATACCACTTTTATAGCTTCAAAGCTTAAATTATCTATACAATGTATGGATACCAATGGTAATTTATTGTGGGGTAAAATATTTCAAGACAAAAGATGTTATACCAATAATGTGGTTCAAACCAAAGATGGTAATTTCTTACTTGCAGGATATAAATATTACGGTGAAGGGTCTGGAGGTGATGATTCCGCCTTTGCTTGGTATGCTAAAGTAGATACTTTAGGTAATATACTTTGGGAGCAGGTACTAAATAGAGGGAGTGAATTAATGTGTTCTTATGTGTATGGAACAAATGCAAATGGTAATATATACTTAACTGGCTCCAATATTGCAAATTACCCCTTTTATTGGTATAAAGGAATTTATGGAGATACCTCATTTAGTTATATGCTAAAAATAAATGAAAATAATGGAAAAATTGAATGGCAGAAACGGTTTTTATATACTGTAAATAATATAAGAGGATTAAATGATAATTTGGGTGAAATTACCTACCATAATAGCAATTTATATGCCTTAATAGACCACCATGTTTCAGAACGTGAAAACCCACAAGATTTTTCGCAATATGTAATGTTTGCAAAGTTTGATTTACAAGGCAATTTGATTTGGAAACGCCTTTTTAGCAATTGGTATTTAAGCAACCGAGCTTATAGCCTTACACCAATAGATGATGGTTTTTTAATTTGTGGCGATAGCAAAGACAGCACCCATGCTAAAGGTGA
>CAIUQQ010000007.1 GCA_903901345.1 uncultured Bacteroidota bacterium
ATTAATATTATTAGCTGCAATCGTATTCTTTTCACCTATAACACTTTCTTTTTTCTTTCTTTCTATTTCGTCAAAATCAAGTCCAGTAAGCGTTAATAGTATTTGTTTATTTGTAGGAATAAGTAATAATTGTCCCGTATTTAATTTGGTTTTTTGTAAATTGTTAGCACCTATAATTTTAGAATTTGTAGTGTATTTTTCTTTTGAAATTCTTGTTAAATCTTCTCCACTTATAACTGAATGTTTGATATATAGCTTACCAATTTTTTTTATAACCAAATAATTGCCTATAATAGTTTCATTTGGTTTCAATTGTATTTTTGCATCTTCAATTTCAGCTTTTGCAGCTTCAATTACATTTTTTGTTTCAATTTTGATTTCATTGGAATCAATTGATTGTTCTGGTTGATTGTTTTCTTCAATTGATTCTTTTTTTACCGTTTCTGTTACCGTTAAATTTGTATTTGGCGTTTCAGTATTCCCTGTAAATATTTTCAATATTTTTCCAGGTGAAAGTTTACCATTTACTAAATTATTTTGTGTTTGAATATCACTAACTGATGAATTAAAATAATTTGCTAATGTATTTATATTGTCACCATTCCCAGTTTTATAAATAGTAATTGTTCTGTTTCCTTTTATTTCAGTTCTTAATTCTGTACCATATATTTTAGGTTTATTAACGCTAGGTTTTTCAGTACTATCTTCTTTATTTATATCGTTTACTTTGTTCTTATTTTGTGCTAAAACTTTATTCTTTTCATTTGATTTAATAGCTTTTAAATTAATGGTATCTTTTCTAATAGTTTTAATTGGAATAATATTTTCAAGTTTATTGGCAGCAACTTCAGGAGAAATAACTTTATTATTTGTTTTTGAAGCCTTATCAATTAATGATTTCCGTGATTCAACTTTTGTAGTTTCTTTTCTTAACTCCTTGCCCAATATTTTAGCATTATTTGTTTTGGGTTTATTGGTAGCAATAGTATCCGATGTTTTTGATAATGAAACAGTTTCAATTGGAATTACTTTCTCATTATTTATTGTGCTATCATTTAAAATATTCTTAGTGGATTTTTCCATTGGAACTTTTAAAGTAGCCACATTTTTTAAACTTCCATTTGCTTGTTTATTTGCATCAATTAATGACCGTTCAGTTATCCCTGATTTTTCAGCAATACTTTCCCATGTTTCACCCGCTTTTATTTGATAAATTAAGTATTTTTTGCCGCCAATTATTCTTATTTCATTTTTAACTGTTTGTGCACTTGCAATATTTATTATGAATAGTAATGCAGCAAATATGGATAGTAAATGTTTCATTTTACTTTGAATTTATTTTGAATCAAAAATAGGGTAATTATTTATAATCAATAAAGTTATATAAGCATTTTATTGGCATAAATTGTGGATTGTCTAATTTGAAGTGTTTTTATTAACTAGCTTATTATACAATTTCAAGTAGTTTTGTGCCATGAATGTTTCAGTAAAATTATTCGAGTATTTTTCGAATGCTTTTTCTACTAATTCTCTGCTATTTGCCAATGAAAATGCAATTGCATTGTTCAACGAATCAATATTATCTAATTCAAAAAATGATAATTCATCATTTCCAAAAAGCTCTGTAAAACTAATAATATCTGAACATACAACTGGTGTTTTGGAGGCTACCGCTTCTAGTAATGCCAAACTAACTCCTTCGCTCCTTGATGGTGCCAAGTAAATATCAAATAATGGTAAATAGTCTGTGGAGTGTTTTCTAAATCCTGCAAAAAACAGTCGGTCACTTACATTTAATTGATTGGCTAATGCCAATAAATTTTCCTTTTCCGATCCATCTCCTATCAATACAAATGCTAATTTTGGATTGATGGCCAATACTTTAATGATTTGTTCTAATCCCTTTCTGGCATCATATTTTGCCATTGATCCAAGTACAATGTATTTACTTTTTAATGCTTGTATTTTATGTAAATCATCACTATCTATTTCATTATTGATTGTTGGAATATTTACGCCATTATATATATTTGAAATGGAAGGATGAATGTTTTTATTATTATAATAATCTTTCATTCCTTTACTTAAACAAACAATTTGGTTTAATTTAGAAATTCTAAAGAGCCATAATTTTTTAATGATAAATGAAATGACAGCGTTGTGTGTATATTTAAAATTTTGAAAAATATATTGATGAAAAGTAGTTACAGTTTTAGTGTATAAACTTGCTTTGTGATAAATTAAATACAAATCGGGTCTCATCATGTGTGAATGAATGACATCAAATTCTTTGAAATTTATTTTTTCAAAAAAACCAATTTTTACTGTTTTACAATCAAATGGCAGGTGTTCAATTTTATCTAAATAAAAAACGGTAAAATCTACTTCATGTTTTAAATTTTCTACTATTTTGTGAGCCACAAAAATGGGACCTGTTCGGGCTAATGATGGTAATAAAATGGCTACTTTCAGCATGCTTTATAATTAATTATTGTATCTAATTCGGTTAAATAACCATACAAATCTATTGAAAATATTTTGCATTATTTTATTACTCAAAAACATATTTGCATTCATTAATAATACTTGAAATGCTTTTATTTTACTGGCCAAATTCCCTTTTAATAAAACAGTAGCAATTATTTTCAATAAGCGTAAATAAGTCCATTCTATAATAATTTTCTTGTCTTTTTTTGAAATACTTTTATTGTATTTTTCAAAATAATTCAACTTTATATTTTCCAATTCTTTAACAGCATAGCTAAGTATTGCTGGTGTCCAATTAATTTCAGTTTTTAAAATAATAGCTCTTAAAATAGTATCATCAATGGTGTAATTTAAAATACTTTTCAAATTATCCTTTGCCTTTTGAATGGCATTTTCTCTTTGATAATCAATATTCCTACTCGATACACTATTGGGATTTCTTCGGTACATGTACCTTTGATTATCCCTTGTATCTATCCATAAATTTATTTTGTTAATGATTAATCTTGAAAACAAATCATAGTCTTCAATATGTGAGGAAGTTTCATTTTCATCGTACATGTATTCTTTTAAAACACTCGATTTAATAAGCATTCCCGCATGTAACAATGGACATTCAAATAAACTCAAAAATGCTGCAGAATGCAATGAATTACAGTAAAAGGATTCTGCTTTACTGTGAAACTTACCTTTTGGTGTTATATAATTAGCATAGGAAGTAATTAAATCTATCGTAGGATTTTTTTTGATTATTGCTATTTGTTTTTCTATTCTATCTAGGCCAATCATATCATCCGCATCAAATCGCTCTATATATGTTCCAGTGCAATAATTAATTCCTTTGTTTAACGATTTTATTAAACCAATATTCTGTTCATTATTGACTAAAACTACTCTTGAATCTTCACTGGCTATTTTCTTAAGTTTTTCAAAAGTATTGTCAGTTGAACCATCATTAATTAAAATGATTTCTAAATTTTTATAGCTTTGATTGGTAATGGTATAAATGGCATCATCCAAAAAATCTGCTACATTATAGCAGGGTATTAATAAGGATACTTTTATAGTTGAATCCATTTATAAAATTAAGATAATTTGGCATGTATATTCCAAAATATTTTTTTTGCTGGATAGTAAAATGGAATTTTTGATAGGTAACCTAAAATGGTATAACGGTAAAATCTTTTTCTCGCATTTTTTTTGCCTAACTCAGCCTCTGGATACTCCAAATAATTATTTAATAAAACTAATTCCGAAGCTTTCATCTTTTTAAAATTTCCGGAAAAATTATTACCATGTTTTCTGTAATAAGCTAATTTATCGGGAATAAATCCTATTTCATGATCCTTTGATATTTTAATCCACATGCTCCAATCTTCTATCGGACATTCTTCATCATAAAGTCCCACTTCTTTTATTACCGAAAGCTTGATTAGCACACCAATGGCAAAAATAAAATTCTCCTTTAATAAATCATGGAATAAATGACCTGTTTTAGCACGATTTTCTATATAAGGTACCGTTTCATTGATGTTTTGATTGTAAATATATCCATTGCTCGAAACCATTGCAAACTGAGGATTTTCTTCTAAATAGGCTACTTTTTTTGCAATGCTATCGGGTGTTAACCAATCATCGGTCGACATTGACATGATGTATTTTCCTTTACATAAATCAATTGCAAAATTGATATTACTGGAAATACCAAAATTAGAAGTTCTTTTAATAATTGAAAAAGGAATTTTAGAATCAGAAAGTAATTGATTAGCTATTTCAAATGATTGATCTGTAGAGAGGTTATCTATAAAAATGATTTCAATGTTCTGATAAGTTTGTGCTAAAAGAGAATTTAAACATTGCTCAATGTAATTTTCGTGATTCCAACAAATACAAATTATGCTAACAAGCTCCCTCTCATTTTTTTCTATCATATATTGTCTTATTGAATATTATTAGCATCGAAATAAAATAGAGGAAATAGTTTATGGCATATGCATACACTGACCCAATTCCTCCGTACAAATTTATTAAACTCATAGTTAGTATTACTAACAAAGTTGAGAAAAATATTTCAGAAATGATAAATATTTTGGTCATTGCTTTCGCAATCATTTGAAATGCAAGCAACCAACTTGCAATTTTAAAGAAATCACCTATTAATTGTGGTAAAAAATACGCCTCCATTTGTTCAAATTTTTGACTAAAAACAATGTTTATCACCAAATTTTTGAATAAAAAAACCAAAACTAATATGATAAATGTAGCTGGAAGAATAATTTTATATCCTTTAAAAATCTCTCTTTTTAATAAGCGGTTATCTGTTATTTCCGACAATTTTGGTAAATAATAAATTGATAAAGTGGTGGTAATAACTGTTAAATACAAATTGGAAAGTCTATTGATTCCTTCATAATATCCCACTGTTTCCGCATCTATTTCGTTTAATAAATAGTTTCTAATAATAATTTGTGAAACCGGAACAGTTGCCGCACTTACTATGGCCATCAATGAAAACTTTGATAAATTCACAAAATCAGCTTGCTGAATATTGATGTCTTTTATATGTTTCCATTTTACCAATTCTATTTTGCTTTTATAAAAAATGATGATAATAAAAACAATCGATTGGTAAGTAATTGCAGCCAATAACGCACCATAAACTCCTGCATAAATAACTAGAATAATAGAAAACGCAAGTCCAATTAAACTTGACCAAATTCCAATAAAATTATATTTTCTAAATTCTTTTAATCCATTTAAAATGGCAATAAATAAAGAATAACTGGCATAAAAAAAGATGGTAAATCCAAAAATAATTAAAATGGATAAATAATTCTCCGCATGGTCTTTAAAGAGTATTTTAGCCCAAAATGAAGCAAATAATATAACTGTTAAACTAATAAGGGTAGAACAAATTAAAGTTATAACTACTGCGGCTTTGATAATTTTTTTTTGCTTGAACTCATCATTTTTATATTCTGCCAAATACTTAATTACTCCGTTTGTAACTGCACCTGTAGAAAGCACCAATGCAATGGAAATAAAACTACTTAATTGCCCTAATAATCCCAAACCTTCTGGTCCTAAATGAATGGCTATTATTTTTGCAGTAAAAAATGCGGTAAATAATTTTACAACAGTAGCTGCTCCTGTAAAAACAGAAACATTGATGAGTTCCGATGAACGTATTTTTCTAAAAAATCTTTTCAAAAATCTTATGATGTAAATAAATTAACTACTCTAATTACTTCATTTACTTCCTCCTCAGTCATTACTTGACTAATGGGTAAACTAATAACTTCTTGATGAATTTTTTCAGTAATTGGTAAATTTAAAGAAGCTAATTCTTTGTAAGCAATTTGATGGTTTGGCGCAATTGGATAATGAATAACGGTTTGAATTCCGTGTGCTAATAAAAATGATTGGAACGCACTTCTATCTATTACTCGCACCACAAATAAATGCCAAACATGTTTGTTATTTGCATCTATACTTGGTAATTGAACCAACGGATTATTGATTTGAGCTAAATATTTATTGGCAACATGGTTTCTTTTTAAATTGTCAGCATCTAATTGAGCTAGTTTTATGCGTAAAAAAGCTGCTTGTAATTCATCTAATCTGCTATTGGTTCCTTTGTAAATATTTTCATATTTTTTATGTGAACCATAATTTCTAAGCGCGCTTATTACCTCCGCTAATTCATCGTCATTGGTTGTAATTGCACCGCCATCGCCTAAAGCACCTAAGTTTTTGCCAGGGTAAAAACTATGTCCAGCTGCATGTCCAACTGATCCTGATTTTTTGTTTTCATATAATGCGCCATGCGATTGAGCTGCATCTTCAATTACTTTTAAATGATATTTTTCGGCAATGGCATTGATTGGGTTCATAGCTGCCATTTGACCATACAAATGAACAGGAATAATGGCTTTTGTTTTTGCTGAAATATGTTTTTCAATCAATTCAGGATTGATATTGAAACTTAATTCGTTTGGTTCTACTAAAATTGGCACTAAATTATTGGCGGAAATGGCCAAAATACTGGCTATATAAGTATTGGCAGGAACTATAATTTCGTCACCATCTTTAAAAATACCCAATTCTTTATAGGCTCTAATAATTAAAATAAGTGCATCTAAACCATTGGCAACGCCAATGCAATGTTTGGCTTCGCAATAGTGAGCATATTCTTTTTCAAATGCTGTTACTTCATTGCCCATGATAAACCAACCCGATGCTAAAACACGGGTAAAGGCTTGTTCAAAGTCTTGTTGATAGGTAAGATTTATTTTCTTTAAGTCAAGAAAAGGAATGTTCATTTTTGGGGTAAATTTGATTGTTTGAGATGATTAGGTCACAAAAGGTGCAATTTATAAATTTATTTCAATAATGCACTTTGTTTTTTAAAACGAATAAACGCTTCGTAATCTCTAATATAATCTTCGTTTTCATAAGGCAAAGATGCCAAAACGAGGCAAATAGCACCAGATGAAAAATTAGATAAATCGCGCCAAATTCCAGGTTTTATATTTAATCCATAATAAGGTCTACTTAACTGAACAGTTTTTTTATTAATGCCATCATCAAGCGTAACATCAAAACTACCACTTGCAGCTATTATTAATTGTTCTAACTCTTTATGTCCGTGAGCTCCGCGCGATTCTCCGCCTGGAATATCATATAAATAATAAATTCTTTGAATAGAAAAAGGAACGTGAACGAAGTTTTCAACCACAGTAATATTCCCAGCACGGTTATGTATTTTGGATAATTGTAATACCGAACAATCAAAAATGGTAGACATACTTTAGCTCTCCTTAAATGTTTTAAAAGTTTCGTAATTTCTCAAATAATCATTTTCATCATATTCATGCGAAGCGGCAATAAATGCCAATGAATTGGTTGAAAAATTTTCTAATTGACGCCAAATTCCATTGGGTACATATAATCCAAAATGCGACCTGTTTAATGTGTATTTTTTAGTTTCAAAGCCATCGTCTAATACCACATCAAAACTACCAGAAAGTGCAATGATCAATTCCTGATTTTGGTAATAACTATGACCGCCTCTATTGTCACCACCGGGAACATCATAAATCCAATACACTCTTTTTATTTCAAAAGGTACATGCTTATTACTTTCAAAAAAGGAAAGATTTCCTCTATCATCCAGTATTTTGGGTAATTCTATGGTTTTTATTTGGTTTAGCTTCATTTGATTTGGCGCAATTAAATATTTTCTTTTATAAAAAACTAAAAAATGCAAAGTAATTACTTGTAATTTTTGTATGGATGAA
>CAIUQQ010000008.1 GCA_903901345.1 uncultured Bacteroidota bacterium
AAAAAAACCGCTTCAAAATTTGAAGCGGTTTTTTTAAATAATATTTAAAGTATTAGTTTTTCTTCCATTTTACTTCAAAAGTTGCAAAACTTATATTATTTAATGCAGCTTTTACCACTAAAATTAAACCTCTTCCTTTTGCAGTTTTAAAGGCAATAACCTTTTGATCAAGTAAGTTGTATACAAATTTTTGGTTAGTTGCTACGTCATTAAAATCAATGGCATCAATGGCTAATTCAACATTATAGTTAGAAGCAGCAAATTCAGATTGTGAAAGATTATATGAAGCTGGATTTTTAAAAATTGTACTGTTTAAAGGAGTTAACCAAGACGAAATTTCAGTAGCCCAACCTTGACCCACACCAAATGCATAATCAGGAGAATATAGACCTGTAAGATTAGCACCATAAAACATTAAGAAATCAATTTTATTTGAATTTCCAAAGAAACGAGCTCTTGTCATTGAATCTGCAGTGCTAGCAGTAGTTGTTGGAGGTGTAGCAACACCAGCTTTAAAGAAATCGATGGTATTAGCAGCGTTTTCATTTAAACCAAAAAATTTGTTTTGGAAAGTTACACCAGTATTTGCTTGTGAACCAATAGTGAACTGACCAGAAGTATATAAATCTTTAATGTTTAAATTTACCGTTTTAGTTGTAAATTTTCCTTTGTCATCTGTTATAGTTATTGAGTAAATAAATTTATCTCCAACATTTCCTATACTACTTAACACTGAATCGTTAATGGTTCTTGAAATGCTTAAAGAATCAGCTAAAGTAATTACTGAATCTCCGTAAACTTTAACAGAATTTTCTGAACTTAAGTTTTTTCTAGTAACTAATATTGATTTGAACTTAGCACCTGTTGCAGGAGCAGCAGTAAATTTTATAGTAGCAATGTCATTAAATCTTAAATTTAAATCGGCTGTTGGTAAAACAATGGTTAAAGTTGGAGCACCTACTTCAGTAGTAGTTGGAGGTGTTGTTTCATCTTTTGAACATGATGCCGTAAGTGAAGCTACTAATGCAAAAGCAGCGATTGATTTGAATATTTGTTTCATTTTTTTGTTTGTTAGTTTTTTTTTATCTAATTGCAAATAAAAGTTATTATATCAATTGTAACAAGTAATTTTTTTGTTAATTAGTATTTATTGGTTTCGTTTGTATCTTCATCATTGTTGCTTTTATAAATTTCTCTGGTAAATTCATCGAAATTATACTCTGGCATTAGTTCCGTTTTTACGTAATTTATAGTGTCTTCAAATGCTTCCACAAATTTATTGAAATCTTCTTTGTATAAAAATATTTTATGTTTTACAAATGTTCCATCTTCAAAGCGTTTTTTACTCTCGGTAATTGTTACAAAGTAATCATTCGCTTTGGTTGATTTTACATCAAAAAAATAAGTTCTTTTACCTGCTCTAACTTTTTTAGAGTAAATTTCTTCATTGTCTCTTTTATCAAAATCATCCATATTCAATCTTCTTTTTTTGTATCTTTAAATCGTTTGCAAAATAATAACTAGCCATTGGTTTCCAAAAATAATTATTAACACTTTCTGCTCATTTTTTAATCTGTATTTGAACTATCGTAATTCAATTGATTGTTATATAAATCGGCATACTTAGTGTTTAATTTTAGCAATTCTTGATGATTTCCTTGTTCCACTAATTTTCCGTTTTCAAAAAATAAAATGTTATCAGCATTTTTAGCACTCGACACTCGCTGACTGATAATTACAATGGTTTTATTTTGTTTTTCATTATAAATATTTTCTAAAATAGTAGATTCTGTTTTGGTATCTAATGCGCTCAAACTATCATCAAATATTAGGATTGGTGGGTTTTTTATAAATGCTCTTGCAATGGCAGTTCGTTGTTTTTGTCCACCCGATAATGTTACACCTCTTTCCCCAATAATGGTATCAAATTGCTTGGGCATCATTCTAATATTTTCGGTTAAGCTAGCCTTTGTACTTGCGTTTTCTATGCTTTGCAATGATAATTCTTTTGTGTTTTTTACGCCAAATGCTATATTGTTTCTAATAGAGTCACTGAACAAAAATACATCTTGCGGCACATAACCAATTTGCGCTCTAAATGCATGTAAATTAATAATGGAAATATTTTTTCCATCTATTAATATTTCACCACTTTGGGCTTCCAACATGCGAAGTATTAATTGTGTAATAGTAGATTTTCCACTTCCAGTATTTCCCAATATTGCCAGTGTTTTTCCCTTTTCTATTTTAAAAGAAACATTTTCT
>CAIUQQ010000009.1 GCA_903901345.1 uncultured Bacteroidota bacterium
TCTGGATATAAAATTGCGAAAATTAAATTTATCAATGAACTAGATAATGAACTACTAAAACAAATAATTATTGAATGTAATGGAGACCCTAATTTATTTATCCAAAAATATCAAATCTAATGTTTCGTACAGCCGTGTTTTTAAAACCTGTCAGGTATAAACTAATTACAAACTTGCTAAACTTTGTTTCAATACTTCTATTTTAGCCAAGGCATCATCTTTCTTTTGGCGTTCTTTTTCAACCAATTCTGGTTTAGCATTGGCCATAAACTTTTCATTACTTAATTTTATATCTACACTGGCCATAAAGCCGATTAAATATTCAATTTCTTTGTTAATTTTCTCCGTTTCTGCTACTGCATCTATTTCAATGTTTAACTTTACAAAAACTTGGTCAGTAGAAACAGATATAGACACATAATTTGGTGCATCTTCATTGAATAGAATAGCAGAAACATTGGCCAATTTTTTAATTAAAAATTGGTAGGGTTCGTATAATTCAGCTTGCGTTGTTTTGATAACAATTTCAAATGCTTCCTTCGGACTAATGCCTTTGCTGTTTCGTAACTCGCGTATTTTAGCAATGGTTTCGAAGGTATTTTGTAAAGACGAATATTTATAGGTCTCTACGTTTGGATATGCGGCAATACAAATACTTTCTCCTACTTTTCTTGCTGTTATTTCTTGCCAAATTTCTTCGGTAATAAATGGCATAAACGGATGTAAAACCAGCATTAATTTTTCAAAGAAAACTACAGTTTGGTCATACGTACTTTGGTTCAATGCTTCACCATAAACTGGTTTTATCATTTCTAAATACCAAGCGCAGTAATCGTCCCAAATCAATTTGTAAATCATCATTAAGGCTTCGCTTAATTTATAATCTTTACATTTTTCTTCTATTTCTGCTAAAGCAATATTGAATCTTGCATCAAACCATTGTTCCGAAATTTTATTACTTGCCAATAAATCGGCAGCAAAATCAGCATCAGGTTTAATGGTTAAACCTTTTACCAAACGGAAAGCATTCCATATTTTATTGGCAAAATTTCTACCTTGTTCTACCTGACTTTCGTCAAATAAAATATCATTGCCAGCAGGGCTACAAATAAGCATTCCCATACGAACTCCATCAGCACCATATTGCGCAATTAAATCTAATGGATCAGGTGAATTACCCAACGATTTACTCATTTTTCTGCGTTGTTTATCGCGTACAATTCCGGTGTAATAAACATTGCTAAATGGTTTTTGACCCATCCATTCGTAACCAGCCATAATCATTCTGGCCACCCAAAAAAACATAATTTCTGGTGCTGTAACTAAATCGTTGGTTGGGTAAAAATATTTTATATCTTCTTTGCCTTCTTCCTTAAAACCATCGAAAACACTGATTGGCCAAAGCCACGAACTGAACCAAGTGTCTAGTACGTCTTCGTCCTGTTTTAAAGAGTCCATGGTCCATGGTCTATGGTCCATAGTTTTTTTAACATAAGCTAATGCTTCTTCTTTGGTTTTTGCCACTGCTACAAAATTACCTTGCTCATCGTACCAAGCGGGAATTTGTTGTCCCCACCAAAGCTGGCGACTGATACACCAATCCTTAATATTATCAATCCAATGCTTGTAAGTATTTTTCATATTGGCAGGATGAAATTTAATTTCATCGTTCATTACTGCATCTAACACCTCTGGATTTTTAGCCAAAAACTTTTTCATATCCACCCACCACTGAAGTGTTAAACGAGGTTCAATAACTGCTCCCGTTCTTTCACTTGTTCCAACTTGGTTTTTATATTCTTCTATTTTATCAATAAATCCAGCTTCTTCTAAATCAATGGCAATTTGCTTGCGAACCGCAAAACGATCTTTACCAATATAGCGTTCATCTTGCGCTTTTTCATTTAAAAAACCTTCTTCTGTTAAAATATCAATTACTTCTAAACCATGTTTTTTTCCTAGATCATAGTCGTTTTTATCGTGAGCAGGCGTAACTTTTAAGCAACCTGTACCAAAATCCATGGCCACATATTCATCGGCAATGATTTCAATTTCACGGTTAACAAAAGGAACCAACGCTTTTTTGCCAATTAAATGTTTAAAACGTTCATCGTTGGGATTTACACAAATAGCCGCATCTGCCAAAATAGTTTCAGGACGAGTGGTTGCTATTACAACATAGTTGATGGTTGTTAGTTGTTGGTTGTTAGATTCTTTTGCTATCAACTGACAACTATCAACTGTCAACATATATTTTATGTAATACAGTTTAGAATTGACGTCTTTAAAAATAACTTCTTCATCGCTCAAAGCTGTTTTACCTAACGGATCCCAGTTTACCATTCTAAGCTCGCGGTAAATCAAACCTTTGTTATAAAGGTCAATAAATACGTCAATAACGGCTTCACTCAAACTAGGTTCCATGGTAAATCGGGTTCTATCCCAATCGCAGCTAGCACCTAATTTTTTGAGTTGTTCTAAAATAATTCCGCCATATTTTTCTTTCCATTCCCAAGCATATTTTAAAAAATCTTCTCTACTTAAATCCGATTTTTTGATACCACGCTCGCGCAACATTTGAACAACTTTAGCTTCTGTAGCAATGCTTGCATGATCGGTTCCTGGAACCCAACATGCATTTTTACCTTGCATACGCGCTCTACGCGTCAATACATCTTGAATGGTATTATTCAACATGTGGCCCATGTGTAATACGCCTGTAACATTTGGCGGAGGAATTACAATGGAATATGGTTCACGCTCATCGGGAGTAGCATGAAAATATTTGTTACTTAACCAGTAACTATACCACTTATCTTCAATTGATTGTGGTGAATACGTTTTTGAAATTTCTTTTGTCATAAACTTTGGGAAGTTAAATAATATAGAATAAAATAATATTTTTAGTTATAAAACATTTGTTATTTTTTTGAGCCACTCCCGATAGCTATCGGAAGAAACAGAGATTTAGATTTTTTTAAATTACTAGTTAACTCTTTTTGAACCACATAGAAACAGAGAAAACATAGCCTATAAACTGTATAATTTACATAGGATTTTGGTCTAAAATATTTACAATTCAGGTAGGTTTCTATAAATTTCATTTACAAAAGTTTTCTGACCATCTTTAAAAATATTCAAAACATTAAAGTTTAAAATTATGCCTTTAGGTGCTTTTAGTAACTTCATATAAGTTAGTATTTGTGCTTCATGTATTGGTAAGACGGATTCTATTGCTTTCAGTTCAGCAACCAAAATATCTTCAATAAATAAATTGCAACGCAAACTTGTTTCAAATTCAAAATCTTTATATTCGATTGGAATTATTACCTCTGTTTTGAAAGAAATCCTTCTCAATGACAATTCATGAGATAAACACTGATGATAAGCACTTTCCAATAAACCAGGCCCCAAAACTTTATGCACTTCAATGGCTGCACCAATTACTTCATAGGACAAATCATCAAGGTGCTTTTTTGAATATTTTTCGTAAATCATTTGTATTTTAAATTTTATATAAGACAAAAAGAACTGCAACAAACTATGTTCTCTATGTTTCTATGTGGTTCAAGTTTTTGAAAATTACTTTTTCGAATTTATTTTTTTCGGATTTCGAATTTCGAAAAAAAAACCCCAATCCATTACTGAATCAGGGCTTTCCAATTTAACTATGAAAAAACTAACCTCTTTTTTCTTTAATTTTGGCAGCTTTACCAGTTAAAGCGCGTAAGTAGAACAAACGAGCCCTGCGAACTTTTCCGCGGCTGACCACCTCTATTTTGTCAATATTTAAGCTATATAAAGGGAAAATACGTTCAACACCAACACCGTTTGACATTTTACGAACTGTAAATGTTTCTGCAATGCTGCTGTTTCTACGTTGTAAACAAACGCCTTGATATTGCTGAATGCGTTCTTTAACGCCTTCTCTAATTTTGTAATATACGTTGATAGTATCACCAGCTTTAAACTTAGGAAAAGTTTTTCCTTCTGTAAATTCTGATTCAACTAATTTTATTGCTTCTGTAAAATTCATAACTATTCTGGTCAAAAAATTGGACTGCGAAAGTAAGGCTATTTTCTAAAAATCCAAATATATTTCTAAAAGTTTTATATTTATTTTTTATAATTACTCAACTTGCACTATTTAAGTAAATTAGGTCTTCGTTGTTTGGTACGTTCTAATGATTGTTCCATTTTCCACTCCTCAATTTTGGCTTGATGACCACTTAAAAGTATCTCGGGAACAGTCCAACCTTTGTATTCAAATGGTTTTGTATAAACTGGCGGACTGATTAAATCGTCCTGAAATGAGTCGCTTAATGCCGACTGAGAATCGTTTAGAACGCCTGGAATTAATCTCACAATGGCATCCACCACAACTGCCGCTGCTAACTCACCACCTGTTAAAACATAATTTCCTATCGAAATTTCTTTGGTAACTAAATATTGCCTAATTCGTTCATCTATCCCTTTGTAATGCCCACAAAGAATAATGATATTTTTTAAGCTTGATAATTTATTGGCCATTGGCTGGCAAAATTCTTCCCCATCAGGACTCATATAAATTATTTCATCGTATATGCGTTCTGCTTTTAGCTTTTCAATGCAATTGTCAATGGGTTCAATCATCATTACCATGCCTGCACCGCCACCAAAAGCATAATCATCGGCTTGTTTATGTTTGCCAAAACCAAATTCCCGAAGGTTATGTAAATGCACTTCCACCAATTCTTTTTGAATGGCACGCTTCATCATTGAATGTTTAAAAACTTCTTCAATTAAAGCTGGATGTAAGGTAATAATATCTACTCGCATGTGGCCGCAAATTTACTGTGTATTTTTTCCTAAAAAACTTTATTATCGCATTTATGAAAAAAATAATTGCTTTCATCATCTTCTTCTGTTGTTTTATTTCGCTGCAAGCGCAAAAAATAAAGCTAAAAAACACCATTAATTACAATGCTTTTGGCATGGGTATATTGCCACACGATCAATTCATGTTTGGCGGAAATCATGTATTTTATAGAAGTTTTGGTATGGCTTTAAGTTACCGATTTGGCATTAAAGATTTGTTGGCCCCATCTCAAGATGGAGAAATAGGAGAACTTGACCTTTTTAAAAATGCGAAAGCAAAAGATTTACTTACAGGAAAAACCAGTACTGCTTATTCCTTTGCCATTGTTCCTTCCTTTGCCATTGCTATTACGCATAAAATACCGCTTTATATAGGATTGGGCATTACTAGAAAAAAAATTTACAAAGAATATTATGCCGCAGATACCATTACTAAATTTTGGTTTATAGATGATACCGAAACAAAAATTTTACCTACTTTTACCATTGGTACTTTTATTCCAATATACAGGCGATTGTTATTAAATGTAGCTTACGATTATTTACCTCAAACTTTTTTTGTTGGTATTTCTATTCGGAGTTGGGAAAGTTGGGATGAGTTTAATTAAACTCAAATAATCTTAAAAAATCTTCTCCCCTATTACTGTTCATTTTACATTTTTTTACACTAAAATTTTCATCAATCTGAATTTATAATTTTATCTTTGAGGAATAAATTTCTCTTTGTGAAAACACCTCCAATCTTTACGAGTAAAACCATCGATTTTTTTTCATCGTTAACCGAAATGGAACTATCGCTGCCTTATGTAGAAAAAGGTATCAGTGCTGGTTTTCCTTCGCCTGCCGATGATTTTATAGATGCCACCATTGATTTAAACAAAGAATTTATCAAAAATCCTTCGGCTACTTTTTATGGAAGAGTAAAAGGAAATTCCATGAAAAATGCGGGCATTGACAATGGCGATTTGTTAATTATAGATAAAAGCTTGGAGCCCAAAGATGGCAAAATAGCCGTATGTTATATTGATGGAGAATTTACCGTAAAACGCATAAAACTCGACAAAGATTGTATTTGGCTAATTCCCGAAAACGATTTGTACAAACCCATTAAAGTAACTGCCGATAATGATTTTATAGTTTGGGGAATGGTGGTTCATGTAATAAAATCATTCTAAATCATGTTTGCGCTAGTTGATTGCAATAATTTTTACGCTTCGTGCGAAAGGGTTTTCAGACCTGATTTGAACGGAAAACCCATTGTAGTTTTATCGAACAACGATGGCTGTGTAATTGCGCGTAGCAACGAAGCTAAAGCCTTTGGAATTCCCATGGGCGCAGTGGCTTACCAATATGAGGAACTATTTACCAAAAATAACATTCAAGTATTTTCATCAAACTATGCTTTGTATGGCGATATGAGCGCAAGGGTCATGAATTTGCTTTCGCAATTTGCCCCCGAAATAGAAGTTTATAGCATTGATGAAGCTTTTTTGCAGTTTGATAAATGCGATTATATAAAGTTAGATGAAGAAGCTTTGAAAATAAAACGGGTGGTTTCAAAAAGTACCGGAATACCTATTAGTTTGGGATTTGCTCCTACCAAAACTTTAGCAAAAGCTGCCAATAGAATTGCCAAGAAATTTCCTGAACGCACCAACGGAATACACATTATTGACACCGATGAAAAACGCATCAAAGCACTCAAATGGCTAGCCATTGAAGATGTGTGGGGAATTGGCCGAAGGCTATCGCAACGATTAAGAAATATAGGCGTTAAAACTGCTTTTGATTTTACACAATTAAACGATGATTGGGTAAAAAAGAAAATGAGCATTGTAGAGCTTCGCTTAAAGCACGAACTGGAGGGCAAACCCACTTTAAGTATGCTTGTAACGGGGGCACCTAAACAAAATATTGCCACTACTCGTTCATTTGATCATAACTATAAAGAGTTAAATATTTTGCAAGAACGTGTTTCTACTTTTGCCAGCATTTGTGGTGAAAAATTGCGCAAGCAAAAAAGCTGTTGCAATGCCATTATGATTTTTTTGCACACCAACGGACACCGAAAAGACTTGCCACAATACAGCCAAAATATTATTGTAAAAACACCTTTTCCTACCAATTCGAGTATTGAAATTGCAGAGTTTGCTTTGGCAGGTTTGGCTAAAATTTATAAGGATAATTATTACTATAAAAAAGCGGGTGTAGTGGTAATGGATATTACTCCTGAAAGCAAAAAACAGTTTTCTCTTTTTGCAAATAGCAATCCAAAACATGCACTATTAATGAGTGCCATGGACAAACTAAACCGAAATATGGGAAACCAAAAAGTAAAGCTTGCTCGGCACGATTTGGGAAGAACTTGGAAAATGAAACAAGAACGTCTTTCACCTAGGTTTAGTACTAATTTAAAAGAAATAATAACGGTAATGGCTTAGTTCAATAGGCTCCCGATGCATCGCATGTGCGTCAACTTAAGAAGCAAAAAAAGAGAAACTCCAGGAGGAGTTTAATATTAATAGCCCCGAATGAAATTCGGGGTTAAAGTGTAGAAAAACAAAACGATAACCCCTAAATATTTGCGCTAAGCCAAAGGCTTATCGCAAATATTTAGGGGTTATCGTATAAAAGTCTATATTCATTTTTTAACGGGTTAAAACCCGTTGTTACAAAATGTTTCGTTCCTCTGGAACTCAATTTTTATAGATGTTTACAAGAAAAAAACTTTAAATTAAGTTGACGCACATGCGATACATCGGGAAGCAATGAGCAAATAAACCTCCAATCATCGTCATGCTGAAAGTATCTCCTTGCCTTATAAATAAATTGATGAAGGGCAAGTCATTGAGGGTTATTGGTTTTAATATTTACATAAAAAATACTTGGACACAAAAGCAGTAAAACTACCGAAATATATACCCATGTAAGTACCAAAAGTTTACAAAAAATAAAAAGCCCATTTGACGATTTGGATATATAAAAGAATAAAATACATTTGTAAAAAAAGCCTGACTCCTATCAGGGTTATCTCTCCAAATTGGGTAGATATACCTGATAAAATCAGGGTTATATACAAGTTATGTGTAAGTTTAAGACAACACAACGGACAGACACAAGAAGCAATGTTATTTTGTTTTGACAGTTCTTAATTTTTAACATTTGAATGAATTAAAATAAAAGTGAAGACCAGAACTCACTAAAAAAAACGGGGCAAGATCCGAAAAGCCAAACGAGTAGGAAATAATAATTGAAAAAATGAATTTAACACCTAGAACATTGAAAATTATTGGTATTACTATAATAGGAATTACCTGCGCAGTTTTTGGATTTATAATAACCTATACTTGGCGTAGTGAAAATAAAATTCCAGAATGGTTATTGTTAATACAAATTTTACTTCCATTAATGGCAACTTTTTTCTTCAGGAAGGCTAAAGAAAGAAAAGCAGGGAGTGATGAAAAGTAACAACACTCCATTGTTTTTTGACAAGATATAAAAAACTCGCAAAAGTATTAACCAGCCCATAACAGCGTGTAAGCAATATTGCCTTGCCGCAGGCGCAACACAAGGCAACATCGCCTACACGCATGGTTACAAGCAACTATAATGACACAACACTGCATAACAATCATATTGACCTTTTTGACTTTGACTTCCATTTACGGACAGACAAAAAATGGCTCGTGTGACTGCCCAAAAACGCAATATGCAGGGACAAAAGCCGACACGACTTTTCACCTTTCCAATGGCAAGACAATCGTTTTATGTGGTTATAAAAATCCAGACAGTAAACCGACAACATTTTCTGAGTTCATACTATCAGTTTGCGGACAAGACACAATCATTGACTTTTGGGGTGCAGTATTGACTTGCCGACTGAAAGTTAATAAAGACACATTGCTTGTTGACCAACTTCAAAACCTGCCGACAGGTAAGAATTTCAAATATCAAGAAACAATTTGGACAACTGAAAATATATATTTCAGCGGTCAAAAACTCGTTAGAAAACTTGTGGTTAACAGACGAATTAGAAAATATAGCCAAGACGAAATTCAATCTGTTTTAAAAACATACGAAAAAGCAAAGACAGGTCTTGACGACAGTAAAATGGAAATTGCAAACAAACTATTCATTGCGACAATTTCGGGCGACAAAAAAGCGAGACAATATTTTAATGAATTTAAGAGCAAGTTTGGGACACTTGACGGAGCATTTGCAGAAGAATATAGTGACTTGACAGCAATGATGGAACTATGGGACAGAAAAGAATAGCTGCTTGTAACACGGGTTTGGCAAAAGTGGCGGTTCAGTGCTCCGCAGACACATTTGTGGTTAATCATCCGCTAGCTAGCGGACTCCGCATCAATATTTGTGGTAAAATCGCCAACTTCTTGTAGCTGCAAAACGTTATGCCCAATGCTATGACGACAACAAAACTGACTGCTAACATCAAACTTTTTTCTCGTAATTGACGACAATTATTTGTATCTTTGGACTGTGGCAAAACAAACAAAATATCATGTAGGAATTGAAATTGACAAACTGACAAACAGTATTGTTAACACTATTTCTGGCGACAGTTTTCCGACTGACGTTCACCCAATAACAAAAGTTGATTTAAAAAATATCACTAATAAAAATGGTTGGCTTTTTAATTGGGCAAACGAATTTAAACTTACCGACCGACATGTTTTCAAGTTGACAATTCGCAATAACCCTGAAATTATTCAAGGACTTCTATCTATTAGCGACTACAACGACCACTACTATTTACATCTTATTGAAAGCTCTCCTTTTAATTTAGGCAAGACCAAACTTTATGAAGGTGTGCCAGGCAATTTATTTGCATTCACATGTAAGACATCTTGGGAGAAAGGTTATCAAGGTTTCGTATCCTTCACATCCAAGATAAAGTTAGTTGACCATTATGAAAAAACTTTAGGAGCAACTCATGTTGGCGGACACAAAATGATAATTTTCCCTCGAGAGGCTTTAAAACTTATTAGAAAATATTTTCCAACTTAATTATAAACACAATGGGATACATTAAAGAACCAGCAGGCATTGACTTCATAGTTGACCCAACACCGTTGACGACAGAAGACAGAAAAAAAATAAGTGAAGTAATTTCTTATTACAAGGCTACAGGACGAAAAATGTCGTTAACAAAACCTGTAACACGACCACGTCAGACAACTAGAAGCAAAAAAGTTATTGTTTAGTCAAAACAGAATTGCAAAGACTGAAAAGAAGCACTGGGCATAACAGCACCTACAAGAAATTGGCGGTTCAGTGCTCCGCAGACACATTTGTGGTTAATCAAAGTTTGGTTTTCCGCATCAATATTTGTGGTAAAATCGCCAACTTCTTGTAGCTGCAAAACGTTGGGTGCAAGCTTAAAAGATGACACAATTGACACGAGACAACAAAATATTAAGAATTATTCTGCTAACAATTTTTGGGACTTGGTTCACATACAAATTGTATCAGACAGCTGAAGATGACTTTTTTCTTGACGGAATTATTTTGTTAGTAATTGCATTCATTGGTCTTCTAATCTTAATTTGGACAATTCGTAAAGACAGAAAAGAATTTAAGACTACACAAAAATTGATAAGCTATTTGCCGAGCTTTATTGGACTTTTATTTATCCTGACAAACATTGGCTTATTCTATTACCAAGACAGCAAGACAAATGCACCGACTTTAATTAGTGGTTTTTATGACGGTGGTTTTAATGGTTTCTCAGTAGACTTTAAGACAAACGGAAATTACGTAATGGCAAACGGCAGCGGACTTGGACAGAGTTACTTTTATGGAACATACAAGTTGAAAGACAGCATTATTACAATTGACAAATCAAATATTGATAATTGCATAAAGACGAACAAACTTATTATAAGAACTGAAAGTTATTATCAAAAAGACAGTATTGACCTAATAAAATCAAAAGCTAATTACATTACGCAAATTGACGACAAGGGAAATGAAATTGATAGAGAATTTCGGTTTCGTGTGACAGAGGACAACAGAAACAAATGAAAGAAAAAACGCCCTATAACAGCACCTACAAGAAATTGGCGGTTCAGTGGTTAAATGAAGTTTTGTGTCCGTTAGCTAACGGATTCAGTGGTGGCAGACAGTTTTCGTCTCCGAAATCGCCAACTTCTTGTAGCGCCAAAACGTTAGTGGTAATGGCAAGACGACCAACACGACAATGAAGAAATTAATTTTAATAGGACTTTCTACTCTTTTTCTGACAGGTTGCTTTTGGGGTGACGAGCCAACCTCATACAAAAAGTTGACTAAGGACTTTTGGCTAAATTGGTGGGCAGACAGCACAGACCAACATATTTTACATAGCACTGCTGACGATGGAAATGGAGGTTCTTTTGTTATTAAACAAACAGTTTTTGCGGTTGGTTTCAATGACAATTTTATAATTGCAAAGCAACATCCCGACAAAGAAGAAGAAGTTAGCGAAAGACTATTTCGTGACCAAAATTCAAAAGGTGACTTTGAAATAAAAAATTTGGCTGACACTGTATATTTAAGCAAGGATGATAGAATTTATCAAGATAGTGGAAAATGGTATCACATCAGCAATGGTTGGAATCCTCCTGACAGTTTAAAACCATATAGAAAAATTACTTTCTTTCATATAGTTGACATAAGACAATATAAAAGAAAAAATTGGGACAGTTACAAGGTTTACACATTTGACAATGAAGCGGAATTTATAAATAAGCGACACGAACTTGGAGTGCCAGACGATTTAATATTTACAATAAAAAGCCCGACACTTGAATGAACAGACAAGAGCCACATACCGCTAAAAGCACCTACCCAAAAGGCGGGTTTTCGTGTTTCAAAGACAGTTTTGTTGTTAATCATCCGCTAGCTAGCGGACTCCGCATCAACATTTGTGGTGAAAATCGCCACCTTCGCCAAGCCCGAAAGCGTTAACTAAATCCACTTCTTATCTAAATGGCGCCAAAGGCGCAAAGCGAATACGCTAAAGCGTGTGGTGGTTAAGGTTTTTTTAAAAGCAAATTTTTATATTTGGCAAGTTTCACGCTTATTGAAAAGTGGATTGTGATTACAACAACCACGGCCAAAACACAAAAAAAGCCATTCGAAATTCGAATGGCTTTTTTGTGTTTTTATTACTTTTTAGCTACTTTTTTTGCAACTTTTTTGGCTGCTTTTTTGGATGCTACTTTTTTTACAGCTACTTTCTTAGCTACTTTTTTATTGGCAGCAACTTTACTGGTAGCACTTGGAATTTTTACTAACTTTATACATTCTTCAAATGTTAAAGTATTGGCATCGGAACCTTTTGGCAATTTATAATTGTCTTTACCGTAAGCCAAATAAGGACCCCAACGACCATTCAATAATTTCAAGTTTTCGTCTTCTTCAAAAACTTTAATTAATTTATTGGCATCTTTTAATCGTTTTTCTTCTATTAATTCAATGGCTCTTTCAGTAGTAATACTAAATACGTCATCGGTTTTTGGAATAGTAGTAAACACACTATTATGAACAATGTATGGACCAAAACGACCAATGGCAGCTTTCATATCTTTTTCTTCATACTGGCCAATTACTCGTGGTAATTTAAACAATTCCATTGCTTCTTCTAACGTAATAGTTTCTATTAATTGTCCGCTTCTTAAACTTGCGTATCTTGGCTTTTCTGGATTTTCATCGTCACTGTTTTCGCCTATTTGTGCATAAGGACCATATTTTCCAACTTTTACACTAACAGGTTTACCACTTTCAGGGTCTACACCTATTATTCTTACTGCATTTTGACGTTCTGCATTTTCGCTTGTATCTACTACTTCTTTATGGAAAGGAGTATAGAATTTTGCAATCATGTTATTCCAAACCAATTGCCCACGGGCAATTTTATCAAACTCTTCTTCTACGCTGGCAGTAAAACCATAATCCATGATGTTTTCAAAATGTTTGGCTAAAAAATCAGTAACCACCATTCCAATATCACTAGGGAATAATTTAGATTTTTCACTGCCAAACTTTTCTGATTTTACACTTCTTGAAATATTGTTATTTTCAAAGAATAAAACGGTAAAGTTTCTTTCTTTTCCTTCTCTGTCTTCTTTAACTACGTAACCACGTTTTTGAACTGTTCCAATGGTTGGCGCATACGTACTTGGTCGGCCTATTCCTAGCTCCTCTAGCTTCTTAACCAAACTTGCTTCGGTATATCTTGGGGCAGGACGGGTAAAACGCTCTGTAGCGTCTATATTTATTAAACTTAAATTTTCTCCAACTTTTAAAGGTGGTAACATTTTACTGTTTTCATCATCGCTTTCATCATCGGTGCTTTCTAAATATACCTTTAAAAAACCATCAAATTTCAATACTTCACCAGTTGCGGTAAACGTTTCGTTCATTGAAGAAATAGCAACAGTAGCAATGGTTCTTTCAATTTGCGCTTTGCTCATTTGCGAAGCAATGGCACGTTTCCAAATTAAATCATACAAACGTTTTTCTTGGGCAGTTCCATCTATTTCATTTTTTTCAAAATAGGTAGGGCGAATGGCCTCATGCGCTTCTTGTGCAGAATCACTTTTAGTAGTATATTTTCTTGGATTTGAATATTTATCGCCATAGCTATTTATAATATTCTCCTTTGCATTTTGGATAGCCGTTTCACTTAAATTTACCGAATCGGTACGCATGTAAGTAATGAAACCGTGTTCATATAATTTTTGAGCCACGCTCATGGTCATGGTTACACCAAATCCTAATTTTCTACTTGCTTCTTGCTGTAAAGTAGAAGTGGTAAAAGGTGCCGCTGGACTTTTTTCTGCTGGTTTTACTTCTAAGTTTTTGATACTAAAAGTGGCATTTTTACATTTTTCCAAAAATGCCATTGCCTCTGCTTCTGTTTCAAAACGTTTTGGTAATTCAGCATCCATTTGTTTGCCACCAACGTTAAACTTTGCGGTAATTTTAAATGCAGAATTGGAATTAAAATTATTGATTTCACGTTCGCGTTCTACTATTAACTTAACTGCTACCGATTGAACCCTACCAGCTGATAAACTTGGACGAACTTTTTTCCATAAAACTGGACTTAATTCAAAACCTACTAATCTGTCTAAAACCCTACGAGCTTGTTGAGCATCCACCATGTTTTTATCAATTAAACGAGGATTTGCAACAGCTTTTAAAATGGCAGGTTTTGTAATTTCATGAAAAACTATTCTTTTAGTTTTCTTAATATCTAATCCTAAAACTTCGCTTAAATGCCAGCTAATAGCTTCTCCTTCTCGGTCCTCATCGGACGCTAACCATACAGTTTCTGCTGCTTTCGAAAGTTTTATTAGCTCGGCCACTACAGCCTTTTTATCGTCACTTACTTCGTAATGAGGAAAAAAATTATTTTTTATATCTATTGCTTCATCGCCTTTGGCTAAATCTCTGATATGGCCATAACAGCTTTTAACAATATAGTTATCTCCTAAGAATTTTTCTATTGTTTTGGCTTTTGCTGGTGATTCTACAATTACTAAGTTTTTACTCATTTTTATTATTATTGATATTAAAATTATATCGAAATCAGGCGCAAATTTGATTTTTTATTTCAAAAAACAAGCATTTTTCCAAAATGCTTATACACATTTCTATGTGCTAAATTTCCGTATATGAAATATGTTTGTTTCATTTTGAAACAATATTTCACCTTACAGATTTATAAATTGCTTTATATTAATTATTTAAGTTTTTGGAATAAACTTAGCAATATTATTTTAGTACAAATTAATGATATAAAAAATAATGAAAATAGCTATCATTTCAGTAACAGCTTTCGCAATGTTTACATTCTATTTTACAATTATTACTATAGCTATGGTTGTTGAACTTGTATTGTTAAGTTATATTTTCTTCCCAACTGTTTTCAGAAAAATAAAAGAAAAACGACCCTTTAATAATTTAGTTTTTTTATCTGTAACGATGCCTTCTAAGCACTCTTAATTTTACAGAATTTCTATTTGTTCTTGGAACATAAACTCCCCTGTTTCTAACTATTACCGTTCTATTATTCCTTGGCCTACTTCCGCTTATACAGCTTGGTATTGTTGACATTACTACTGTTAAAACCAACAAATACATTACCAATTTAAAAACATTTATATTTTCCATCGCATTTATTTAAAATGTTATTTTGCTTTAAAATTAAAAATTTGGGGTTGATCTTGGAGCGCTAAATCTCTTTTTTTTCACCAATCCATGTCTATCAACTTTTACTTTACCATCTACTTGGGTAAAATCTGGACATTTTTTGCTTTTGCAACTTGGCAGTGTTATTATCATTACCGATGTAAACAACATGCAAAATATCATTTTAAAAACCATCACTTTTTTCATAGTTATGTAATTAATTATTAGTTTAATAAAACATTTTCTGACAAGAAAATTTAAAGTTCGAGGATTGTGAAAATAGAAAATTGGGAGTTTGCTAAAGCAAATGACCAGTTTTATATCTATCATAACGAAGACATTTGAATTTTCTTGCAAAAACTAATTAGCGTCTTCTTTTTTTAGTGCTTTTACTTCCTCTATTCCTTTCTTTTTCCCGGGTAAATCGCTCTTGATTTCTTCTAGTCGATTTTAAAACTCCCGTTCCTTCCATTTCCAAATCTATTTGACGTTTTATAATATCAGCGCCTGCTACAGTTACATTTACCATATCGCCTAACTGATATTTTTTGCGAGTAGCACGACCAATAATCCACAAGTTTTTATCGTCAAACTCATAATAATCATCGTGAATATTGGCTAATTTTATCAAACCTTCACATTTGTATTTAGTAATTTCTACATACATTCCCCAATCAGTAACACCGCTTATTATTCCTTCAAACGATTGGCCAACAAAATCTTTTATATATTCTACTTGTTTGTATTTAACACTTGCGCGTTCAGCATCAGCAGCCTTTTGTTCCATGCTTGACGACTGCTTACACATGACTTCATATTCCTCTTGATTGGCACTTTTGCCACCATTCAAATAATCGAACAAAAGTCGGTGAGCCATTAAATCGGGATACCTGCGAATGGGAGATGTAAAATGTGAATAATGTTCAAAAGCTAAACCATAATGACCCGATTTTTTGGTGCTATACACCGCCTTACTCATGGTTCTTATAGCCTGACTTTGAATTAAATTTTGTTCTGGTTTTCCTTCTACTTCAACCAATAAATTATTCAATGATTTGGAAACTTTATTGGCATTATCTAGCTGAACTCTGTAACCAAATCTAGCAGCAAAAGTGCTAAATAACTTTAATTTATCTTCATTCGGGCTTTCATGAACTCTATAAACATAAGTATATTTATGATTTGTTTTTCCCATATTAGAAACATGTTCTGCCACTTTTTTATTAGCCAAAAGCATAAACTCTTCTACTAATTTATGGGCGTCTTTTCTTACTTTTATATAAATGTCTACCGGTTTAAAATTTTCGTCTAGTTTAAATTTCACTTCTTCCGTTTCAAAACTAATAGCACCATCTTTAAAACGTTCATCACGCATTTTTTTTGCCAAATTATTTAACAAAATAATTTCATTAACATAATCGCCTTCACCAGTTTCTATTCTTTCTTGCGCTTCTTCATAAGTAAATCTTCTATCACTATAAATAATAGTTTTACCAAACCATTCCTCTAAAACTTCGGCATTGCTATTTATTTTAAAAACAGCCGAAAAAGTTAATTTTTCTTCTTGCGGTCGCAATGAGCATAAACCATTCGATAACTTTTCGGGAAGCATTGGAATGGTTCTATCTACTAAATAAACGGAAGTTCCGCGAATATATGCTTCATTATCCAAAGCCGATTTTGGGGTTACATAATGCGATACATCGGCAATATGAACACCTATTTCATAATTTCCATTTCCTAAATCTTTTAATGAAATGGCATCATCAAAATCTTTTGCATCTATTGGATCAATGGTAAAAGTGGGCGTTTTTCTAAAATCTCGTCTTTTCTTAATTTCCTCACTACTTATTTTATCGCTGTATTGCTTGGCTTCGTTTTCTACATTTTCAGGAAACTTAGTTGAAAAACCAAACTCCGCAACAATGGCGTTCATCTCAGTATTATGCTCACCTGGTCTTCCCAAAACTTCTATTACTTTGCCAGTAGGACTTTCATCGTGAGGCATCCAATGTGTTAACGCTACAATTACTTTGTCACCATCTTTTGCTTTTCCTAAATCGGCCTTATGAATAAATATATCGGCATACATTCTTTTGTCGTCAGCTACCAAAAAACCATAGCTACTACTTACTTGAATAGTTCCAACAAAATTTGTTTTAGCACGTTTTATAATTTCTACCACTTCGCCCGTTGGTCTGTCATTATTTTTTGCTGAAAGCAATTGTACTTTCACTAAATCACCATGTAAGGCGGTGTTTAAATAATCTTTTTGAATAAAAATATCTTTGCTATCATCGCCACGTTCCATGTCGGTTGGCTTTACATAAGCACCACCACGTTGTGTTACATCGGCATATCCTTCAATAAAAGTTGCAATAAAAACAGCAGCAAATTTTCCTGGTTGTACTTCTTCTAAAGCACCTGTTTTTATCAATTGCTTGATGGCAAGTAATACTAAATTTTTTTCTTCTGAACTTGACAATTCAAGCTTAGCAGCAATTTGTTTATAATTTAAAAGTTTGCGTTGGTTTTTGGCAAAAACCTGTTCAACCATTCTTTTAATTTTATCTATTTGAGCCATTTATAATCTTTAAATTGATGCAATATAAGGTAATATTCTTGTATATTAGGTTGAATAAAAATTCTACAATTTATTAACAGTTTAATATTTGATTTTAAAAACCATAAAGTATAGTTTTTAAGTATCTCTACTAAGCTAATATTGATTTTTAAAAACAATAATAGCGTTGGAATTTTACATTTTTGAATTGATTTTGTTATACTATTCAATACTTTTTTATTATACTATTTTATGATAAAAACGCTACAAGTTCAAAATTCATTTAAAACAATTATTGCATTATATCTAAACTTTAATTTACTGATTTTTATTGTATTAATACATTAAAAATAAATTTGCTGCATAATTCCCCCCTTGTTTAAACTCCTTTTTAAATAACATTTTTATTATAACCAGCATATAACATTATATAACATTGTCTATATCGAAACTTCAATTCGTTTAAAATTGCAATGTAATTTTTGAGTGGCAGAAAATAAAAGCTAAGCAGTAGAAAATAAATGTTTAGTAGTTTATTTTATCACTAAAAAGTAATTCAATTAATACACAGTTTAAATAAAAATAGTTCTTGTAAAAAATCATGAAAATAAACTTTATAATTATCCTTACCCTTTGCCTGCAATTGGCAACAAAAGCACAAATACACATTGCTTCCGGAGAAGAAATTTTCGTATCGGGAACTGAAAACTTATACACCACTGAAAGCTTTTCAAATGCAGGTAAACTAAGCATAGCAGCGGGAGGAACAGCTACATTGAATGGTGGTTCAGCTTCTGGAACGGGAACTATTAAGGGTTCAAGTACTTCTAATTTACTAATTGGTGGAACAAGTACTAGCGGAACTTATTATTTTGATCAAACCACTTTAGGTACTACCAATGTATTAAAAAACTTAACGCTTTCTGGAACTACTACCGCTACTTTTGGAAACGCAATTAATATTATTGCTGGTGCAGCATCAGGAAATGTGATAGTAGGCTCAGGTGCTACGTTAAACACTGGTGGATTTTTAACATTAAAGTCCGACATCAATGGAACTGCTAGCATTGGAACATCGGGAGGAACAATTTCGGGTAATGTAACAGCAGAAAGATATGTAATTAGTTCTGCTAGACGCTATCGTTTTTTATCATCGCCTGTTCAAAATCAAACTATTGCTAATTGGATGACACAATTTTACGTTACCGGACCATGCACAACTGCGCCTACAGTATTAGGTGCTATTAACGACCAAGGTTGGCATAGTACTTGGGCAAACATAACAGCTCCTGGCGCATATAATGCTTCTACCAATCCTTTTGGTGTAAAATATACTTCTATCAGAACTTATAACGAATCTGTTTCAGGTAGTTTAAATAATGGATTTGCCGATGTTTCTACAAGTACGACTTTAACAGCGGGTAAAGGTTTTAAAGCTTTTATTAGAGGAGCTATTGGAAATACTGGTCAGTTAGATGGAACTGTTACAGGACAAACCGAAGTTACACTTTCATTAACAGGAACTGTTAACCAAGGTGAAGTAAATGCAGGTGCTACCTTTACTTCTACAAGTATTCTTGCTGATGATGGGTGGAATTTATTAGGAAATCCTTACCCCTGTGCTTACGACTTTAATGTACATTACGATGGAAATGCTCCCGCAAATATTGCCAATATTAATCCTACGGTGTATGTATATAGTGCTTTAACTGGTGGATATATAAGTTATAATGCCAGTAGCAATACCAATGGTGGACTTTCAAATGGTATTATACCTTCGGGTGCAGGTTTTTTTATTCAGGCTAATGCGGCAAATCCTGTTTTTAAATTTCAAGAAGCTTTTAAATCTAATTCTACTTCCATTGCTGTTCATAAAACTGAAATAAAAACCGATGAGTTTGGAATAAAATATTACCAAGACTCAACTGAAAGTGATTATTTAGTGGTAAAAATGTTTGAAGGCGCAACGTTAAACAGTGAAATGTTTGATATTAAAAAATTTAGAAATGACAATTTAAACTTAGCTGCATACGGGGAAGATACCATAGATTTGGCAGGAAGTTGCATTCCTTTTGTAGCTGAAGAAACACATATTAAGTTAAATGTAGAAGCAAATGCAGTTGGAACTTACCAATTTAAATTTACCAATATGGATAATTTTGATGCCAATGTTTCGGTTACTTTATTTGATAAATATACCAATAAAACTACCAATGTAAAAACCAATTCAAAATACTCTTTTGACATGGGAGCTGGTCTGAACCAATGGGGAAAAAATCGTTTTGAATTAATTTTAATTGGTAAAACAAATACAAGCATTAACCAAGCCAATATCATAGCCAATACTAACTTAATAGTTTACCCTAACCCTGCTACCGATTTATTAAATATAAACATTAGTAATGCTGGTTTTAAAAACGCTAGCATTACTATTTCTTCTGTTTCTGGCCAACAAATAATGATTTCAACTATGAATGGTGCTAATGCCCAATTAAATATTGAAGGCTTAAGCAATGGGGTATATTTTGTAACTGTAAGCAACGAAAATGGATTTTTAAAAACTGTAAAATTTGTGAAATAGACGATAGACGATAGACGATGGACGATAGACGATGGACGATGGACGATAGACGATGGACGATGGACGATGGACGATGGACGATAGTCGATAGACGATGGACTATAGACGATGGACGATAGATGTCAGTTGATAGATATTATGGTCGTTGAGCCTGTCGAAACGCTCAAAATGCACTTCGACTAGTTCAGTGACCCAAAAGCCTTAAACCGAAACAAGAAACAAGAAACAAAATATGAAAAAAATAATAGCAACCGCAGCAATATTGGTAAGCATAAACTTTGCAGCCAATGCACAACCTGGAAGTACAACAGGAGGATTTGAGGATGAACCACAAGATGTTCCTATAGATGGTGGAATTATATTACTAACGGCCGCTGGTGTGGCTTATGGATATAAGAAAATGAATTTTGTAAAAAAAAAATGAAATGTAAAATGAGCACTGAGTTGTGAGACATGAGCACTGGGAGATGAGAGGTGAGCACTGGGAGTTGAGAGGTGAGAGATTAGTGGTGAGAGATGAGAGATGAGAGGTGAGAGATGAGAGATGAGAGGTGAGAGATGAGAAATGTTGTAAAAAAAATGCCAGTTGTGTGACTCAAAAAAAATAAACGTCATTGCGAGGCACGAAGCAAACTCATTGATGATATAAAATGAGCACTGAGAGATGAGTTAAAAATAATGCAAGCAGCAAACAGCTAGCAGCAAAAAGCAAAAAACAAAAAGCAAAAAAATAAAAAAGTATGAAAAATAAGATAATAATAACACTATTAGTTATAGCTAGCTCAATAACGAGCAAAGCCCAAACTGGCATAGGAACTACCACTCCCGATGCTTCAGCTAAATTAGATATTACATCAACTAACAAAGGTTTTTTACCTCCAAGAGTTACCCTTACCGGAACGGCTGATGTTAGTACCATTTCCAGTCCGGCTACAGGACTTTTAGTGTTTAACACTGCTACAGCTGGTAGTGGAACTACTGCGGTAACACCTGGAATGTATTATTACGCAAGTGGAAAATGGCAACGAATTATAAACCAACAACCAGATGCAACCATAGAGTTCGACAAGCTTACACCCACTACAGCTTCAGTTGTATTTACACCCAATACACAAGCTAGTAAGGATTATGTATATGTGAGTACCGTTGATAATTCGCAATGGACTTATAATGGAACAGCATATGTTACTTATACACCTACAGCAAGTACAGCTTGGAATTTGGCGGGTGGTAGCAGTGATGCTGGTAGCAATAAAACCAGTGGAATTGCTCGTACGGGAAGTGTGGGTATAGGAACTACTTCTCCTCATGCTTCTGCTATATTAGATGTTACTTCAACTAACAAAGGTTTTTTACCACCTAGAGTTACCCTTACCGGAACTGCTGATGTTGCTACCATTGCCAGTCCGGCTTCGGGCCTCATGGTTTATAATACTGCCACGGCTGGTACTTCACCTAATAATGTAATTCCTGGATATTATTATTGGAATGGAGCTGCTTGGACAAGAATTAGTAATAACAGCAGTATTTTAGCTTCTAATACAGTAACTATCTCTGCCACAACAACTGCACCAACAACTGGTACAAGGACGGTAGATAGAACTTTTGCAGTTGACAATGGTGCAACTAAAAATATTACGTTACAATTAGGATATGTTGGAGGGACAGCTGGTAGTGGCGATTACCTTTTTTCACTGCCATCAGGCGTTACATTTAATACTGGTACTGGATATAATCCAACTTATACTGGAACTTCATGGTTTCCTAGTGGTGGGACCTGGGCACCTTACCTTATTCCTATGAATGGTGGAATAATAAGTGGTAGTTTTTTTAGTGCCTCAATGTTTGCAATTCCTTATTCTAGTACACAATACAGAATAGCAATAGTTACGGTGAATAATTCTCAAGATTTCTGGAGTAGTGCTATGTTTAATATGGGAGCTGGTTCGACATTTAGTGCCACTTTTGATATTAGGTAAGTTTTGTAAAATACTTATCCATTGTTTAATTATTAATTAAGTTTAAGTTCTCATTTTACATGCTTTAAATATGTGTATGAAAAATTAACAATTCTAGGTAATTAGTTTGATTGTAAAATTGAAAATTAAATACAGAAAAAATTTGGATAATTTGCTAGGTCAATAATTTCAATCCAATAATTTTCTGGCAATCAAATACGCAATCAAATTATTTAAGTTACATGCTTAATTAAATGTTTAATTATAATACCAATTATACTTTGGAAACAATTGGTTTTGGAAAACACATAAAATACGTATCATTATTTTGGAGCGTTTAAGGTTTTTGAATAAATAAATTTTTTTAATAAAGTCACAAACAATGTGCAGTAATGGTTTTCAATGTAAATATTGAATACTAAATTTTTATTTTATATTTGTTATTCTACAATAAAATTAAAAATTGTACTTTAAATGATGAGCAGCCAATAAATAATGAAAACATTAACCAATTTTTATTTTGTTCCTTTCAATAAGGTAATTCCAGAATTTTTAAAATACGCTGCTTATTTGTTGTTTTTTTTCCTGACTTCTTGTAATTCAAAAAACAACAAATTAACTTATACCAATAAAACACCTATTGATTCACTGATATTAATAATTGACCAAGAAAAAAAAATTGGTTTTGAAATTACTGCAGAGAAAATTCATGATATGTTATTTTTCAATAATGATACAGCAGGTGCTAATATTATTTTAGAATATATACAAAATCGTGCAGTAAAAGAAGGTAAGAAATCAGCATTTGCGGTTACTGAACTTATAAAAGGATATAAAAGTTTATGGGCTAACAATTCGGAAAAAGCGTTATTGAATGCTTTCAATGCTCAAAAATTAATTACAGAACAAAACACCAATATTCAGTTTAATATTTATAATTTAATTGGCAATGCTTATTATTATCAAAATAAAATTGAAACAGCAAAATCATATTTTTTAAAAGGATATAATTTAGCAGTGATAGAAAATGATTCTGTTCAAATAAAAGTTTTTGCAAATAATTTGGGTAGCTTATTTAATAATCAAGGTCAATTAGTACTTTCAGAATATTATTTTAACAATGCCCTAAAAATTAGTGCTAGTAACAATCAAATTATTGATACCGTACTTGTTTCAAATATTTATGGCATAATGATCAATGAAAAACGATTTGATGATGCTAAAAAATTTATTACTAATTACCCATTATTAGATTTACAAAAACCTAGATCAAGTTATAAAATTACCATTTTGCTAAACACCATTTATATGGAACAAAGCTTAAAAAACTGGGATTTATCAAGAACATTATTGAATTTGTTAAGCATTAAAAAAATTCCTGATTACCAAAAAACAGATTACCTGGCTTGTTATGCTACCCAACTTTTAAACGATAATCCAAGTTTGGTATTTTCGTATTTAAAGCATCATATTGATTTAATAAAAGAAGATTTCCCCTATTCAATTACACAATTAGGAGAAGTATTAAGTTATTGTATCTCAAAAAACGAAATTATATTAAGTTTAGAAGAGATAAATGAGCTAGAAAAAACTTATGTTTTTGATGGGACAAACTTAAGAGATGAATCAAGTGTGAAGTTTATAAAATCATTATTATTCAGCAATAAAAACGATTTTAAAAACGCACAAATTGAAAGTATGCATTCACTTGAATTAACGAGCAAATATAATGCTACTAAAGATTCTATGCGAACATCTGGAATTACTAGTAAGTTAAAGCTTGAAGAATTATTTTCAAATATTGCTATAGCAAAAAATGAAATAAAGGAAAAAGAAAAAAAAAAAAA
>CAIUQQ010000010.1 GCA_903901345.1 uncultured Bacteroidota bacterium
ATAGATGTTTTGGTTAAAATTCCTCCAAGTTCATCGTGTATATCATATAGCAATGCTTTTTTTATTACTCTTAGTTTATTATAGCTAGAAATTCTTACATAAATGAAAAGTGAAATCATTAATAATATAAAAATAATGAATAAAGAGATGAACCAGGTTTCTTCATAAAATGGTATAGCAACAAAAACTTTAAAAAACAGAAAATTAGAGGTAGGAATTCCCATACTATTTTCTCCTTTTATTAAAATATTACAATCTCCTTTTGGCAAATCCCATAATTGTAACATGCCCGTATTACCTAAATTTATCCAACCTGATTGATTATTTATTTTATACCAATAGTTACATTCCTTTGGATTCAAATAGTCTGAAAGGCTAAATTTTAGCATTAACATTTCTTTTCCTTTATCTATTACAAACGGCTTGCTTGATAGCGTGATATTGTTGCCATAAAATTCCTTATTTGTTTTATTATTAATCAAATAAATTCCTGAAAAATGAAGTGTATTACTACTTTTATTGATTTTTACATCTGCAGGATTTATCATGATATAAGCATTAAGTCCGCCAAATATAATATTTCCATTTTCAAGCCTTTTGCATGCATTAAAATTGTATTCGTCATCAGGCAAACCATCGTTACAAGTATAATGTTCACTAATTTTTAGTTTATCGTCATAACAAAACAAGCCTTTGTAAGTAGCAATCCAAAATCGGTTAAAATTATCTTGAGTAACAAAAATGCATTTTCTATTATTCAGTAAATTATTTATATTTATAACTCTTACAAAGGAATAATCTTTTGAATTTAATTCAACAAGCCCATCATCAGTGGCTAAAAATATTTTTTTATTAAAGGATATATATACATCATGAATTTCATAATTTACATTTTTATTACTGCCTAAATAAGTAATTTGGCTTATTGTATTAAAATGTTTATCCAAAACTATTAAACCATGGTTGGAGGCAACTAAAATATTACCATTGCTATCAATAACAAGTTTTCTAAGTATTAAGTTAGTTGAAAACTTCTTTATTTCCTTTATTTCAACCTCGCTATTATTTCCTAACCTTGTATTATAAATCAAAAGTTTATTATAATAGCTACATCCTAATAACAAATCATTGTTTTTCAAATTAAGAATGCTAACAATTTCAGAATTACTTTTAGGGAATTTTATTTTAAAAAAAGATTTATTTCCTTGATTATTAAATGCTAATTTTCCAAAAAAGCTCCCACCATCTGCTCCAATCCACATATAATGCTTATCCATAAATGCTGAGTATGCATTTAACTGATTATTGTATAAAACCGAAATTTGGTGATTTGATTTATTTCTTTTTAAAATTCCACAGTAATATAAAAAATACAAATTCTGAGAATCTTCTAATACTTGACGTCTTACTAAAAGATTGCTTTTAAAACCAGAAAATTCCTGCTCTATAATTTCAAATTTTAACTTATTTTTATAGAGCAAATACAAACCTGCATTGGTTCCAATAAAATAACTTCCATTTAATGGGTTTTCTATAACATCATATACAATTGTTCTTTTATTAAAACATACTGTGGATTGAAGGCTGGAAATGTCTTTGCCTATATTAATTTTATTAGGATATTCAAAAACAACTATTTCCTTCTTGATTTTAGATTCACATAGCAAATGAATTTGATTGAATTTTTTATTAAATTCAATCAAACTATCCCTTTTAGCATCATAAGTATAAATAAGGTTAGTATTTAAAAAAATAAGTGAATTTTTAAATTCCATTATTGACTTTATTAAAAAACCATTCTTTATATTGTATTCTTTAAGCAACTCAAAGGAAGGGCTTATTTTAAAAATACTTGAATTTGATTTGTGTTCTTTTAAATTACCAGATACATAAATGGTGTCATGAATTAATATTACTTTTCCATTATAATTATTGGGTAAATGAATGAACTTTGCAATGCCATTTGGGTCCAAATCTATTAACTGCCCATTTAATGTATGCAAAATTAAATGGTTTTTAGTATTACAAACAATATGTGAAACTGCCTGCTTAGTATAAGGCAATTTTACCATTGTTACCAAATTAGCATCATTTACATTATATACACCTTGGTTGGTA
The DNA here is from genome assembly GCA_903901345.1 of uncultured Bacteroidota bacterium. Classification (GTDB taxonomy): domain Bacteria; phylum Bacteroidota; class Bacteroidia; order UKL13-3; family UKL13-3; genus JAAFJM01. The sequence goes on from CAIUQQ010000010.1 coordinate 2,119, forward strand.
CATACATAAACACTGTTTCTTATATATGAAATGGAATATATAGTTACGCCATTTAATACTTGACCATTTTGAGCCAAATTATTAATTTGAAGTAGTTGGCTCCCATTATATTTATAAAGTCCTTTTGAATTAAAAAACCATACTGAATTCTCTTCGTCTAATAGCATTGAACTAATGCTATTGTCTGCTATAGGAATATCAAAATCTATTCGTTTTAAGTTATAATTATTTGTTGCTAATAAATTAATATTATTCCAAATAAAAATAAATGCTAATGCAAATCGAAAAAAAGATTTAAGCATTATTGGTTATATTTTTTTTTGTGAATTATATATGGCAAACAATTGCCCCTTACTATTTATTTGCAATTTATTATAAATGCGTTTTATATACTCATTTACTGTATTTATAGATATATTTTTATCCTCCGCAATCATTTTATAACTGTACCCTTCTACAATTAACATAACCACTTCATGTTCCTTTTGTGTTAACTTATGTTTATCTTGGAAATTGTTTTTCTGAAAAAACCCAATTACTTTTCTGGCAATTCTTGGACTCATAATTGATCCACCAGAATTTACCATAAAAATAGTATCATGAATATCCCCTAAAAACATATCTTTAGTTATGTAACCAATAGCACCTGCTTTTAATGAATCATAAATTGAATCACTGTCTTCTAAAACAGTATTCATAACTATTTTAACTTGAGGTAATTTTTCTAAAATTAATGGAATAGCATCAATGCCACTTATACCAGGCAATACAATATCAAGTAATAAAATATCTACTTGGGTATTGGAATCTATTGAAGCTAAAAAAGACTCTACATTAGAGTTTATTAAAATTATTTTGTATTCTTCTTTTAACTCAAGAATTTCTACCATAGAATTCCTCAAAGTCTTATCATCTTCAATAATTGCAATTTTTATCATGGTTTTATTTTTTATATTAATCTCAATTCAATCTAACACAATAAAATGAATGACTTGAAATTAATTAATTTTTCACTTTTAGAATAGTTATATTCCAAAACATACTCAATTTTAAGTTTTAACAATGAATTAAACAAGTAATTTCCATTATTAGATAAATATTCATTTTGATTCATTAAAAACATTCGTATACTCTCCCATTTTAACTAAAGATTATACTTTCTAAACCAACATTTATATACAAATTTTAAATTAAATTCTGTTAAATTCCTTCGAATTTAAAATTTAGAAATTTTCATCATTCAAAATCCAACATCCAAAATTCATACTTTATCCTTCATTCACGCTTTGCGTAAAAACCTTTCTTTTACAAAATACAATATCAATCCCGAAACTATAATTCCCAAAGCTCCTACTATATATTGCCAATCGCTACTTAAAAATACAAACAACCAAACCAAAATTCCTAAAATAGCTGGTAACGGAAACAACGGCATTTTATAAGGTAAGCGTAATTTTTTAGATCGATAATGCAAGGCAATTAATCCAATAGATTGACTAATAAACTGTACTAAAATTCGCATGATGATAATGGCAGTAATAACATCTTTTAATTTAAACAAAAGGCTAAAACAAAAAGCCAATCCACCTAATACCAATAACGATACATGCGGAAAATGTTTGGTAGGATGTAATTTGGCAAATATTTTAAAAAAATTACCGTCTTTAGCAGCCGCATATGGCACACGCGAGTACCCGAGCATAACTGCAAAAAGAGAAGTAATTGCTATAAACAAAATTAAACCTGTAGCGAATTGTGCAGTAGCATGTCCGTATAATTTTTCAAAAAATGTGCTGATAATAAACTCTGAATATTGGGCTTCTTGCCAAGGAATTACTCCTAAAATTCCTATTTGCATGCATAAATAAAGCACGGCAATTCCTGCTATGGAAATAAAAATGCTTTTAGGAATATTTTTTTGAGGATTTATAATTTCACCACCCAAATGGCACACATTATAATAACCCAAATAGGAATAAATACTTTTTACTGATGCTTGCCCAAGGGCAACAAAAAACAAGGGTTTTAAATCGAATGCTCCAACTGGGAAATCAAATGCCATTTGTGCATCAAAATGTGTAAATGCCGATATTATTAACCATAAAATGGTAGAACCTACCACTAACCACATAATTACCGAAAGTTTTCCCAATGTTTTAATATTTCGGTATAAAATCCATACCAATAAAAGTACCAATGAACCAGAAACTATTTTTTGTTCCAAGCCCGATAATGGCAATAAATAAGTCAGGTATTGGGCAAATCCAATAGCACCAGAAGCTACTACTAATGGCGCTTGAATACTGGTTTGCCATACAAATAAAAAGGAAAACATTCGTCCATATTTTTTACCATATAATTTTTGTAAAAACACATAAGAACCACCAGCTTGTGGCCATTTAGCACCTAATTCTGCCCATACAAATGCGTCCATAAATGACAGCAATGCACCTAATAACCACGCCAAAATACATTGAGGGCCGCCCATGGTATGTATTATAAATGGAATGGTAACAAATGGTCCAATGCCCACCATATCAATCATGTTAAGTGAAGTAGCTTGACTTAAATTTAATCCTCTTACGAGTTTGTTCATTTACAATAATAATCAAAAATGTGAATTACAATATTCATTTCTATGAAATTGTAATGGTAATTCCTATCATTGCATTAAATGAACTCAGATAAATTTACTTTAAATACTGATATTGATTTAATTGAAAAAAATAAAAATAATAACAGTTTAATTGGATTAATTCTTTGTGGTGGTAAAAGCACCCGAATGCATACTGACAAGGCATTTATACAATACCACCAAATGCCTCAGGCGTACTATTTATATAATCAATTAAACGCTATTTGTGACCAAGTATATTTATCGTTTAATCAAACTCAGAAATTACAAATAGATAAGGCATATCATAGCATCATTGATCATATAAAATACGAAAATTCTGGACCTATTGCAGCTATTTTATCAGCAATGGAAATCCATCAAAATAAATCTTTTTTAGTATTAGCCTGCGATTATCCTTTGCTTACAAATGATGATATTATTAAACTAAAAAATAATTGGGAATTTGAAAATAATTCCGTTTCATTTTATAACAATGAAACTAATTTTAGGGAACCGCTTTTGGCCATTTACCACCAAAAAGATTTACTGAAACTAGCAAATTTTTACAAGGAAGAAAACACTTCCTTGCAGTATTTTTTAAATGAAATAAATGCAATAAAAATTCAAGCTATATCAAATAAAAACTTAACAAGTATAGATACAAAAGAAGCTTTTGAAAAAACTTATCATTTGATCAATAATTAACTAATTAATAATGGCAATATCAGCAGTATATCCCGTAAAAATAACCAAAGTAAATGAATCCATTTTTCAGCAAGCTGATGATTTATTAGCGGTAGAAGAACCGCTTGAAATACGCATTGGTTTTGGGAACAAAAACAATAGAAAACAAAAGAATATTTCGGTTACCATGCGCACACCCGGACATGATTTTGAGTTAGCATTAGGGTTTTTATTTACTGAAGGAATTATTGAAAAGGTGGAACAAATTTCACAAATAAAATATTGTACGCAGTTAAATTCTCAAAAAGACAATGAGAATATTGTTAGGGTAGAATTACAAGAAAATGTAATTATGGACTTTAGTACGATTCAACGAAATTTTTATACTACTTCTAGCTGTGGCGTATGTGGTAAGGCAAGTATTGATGCCATAAAAACAGTGTGTAATTTAACTACTATTCAACCAGAATTTACCGTTAAAGATGAGGTAATTTTATCATTACCCCAAAAACTAAGAGCATTACAAAATGTATTTGAACATACTGGTGGCCTGCATGCATGTGCTTTGTTTGAAACCAATGGAAACATAGTTTTATTGCGAGAAGATGTAGGCCGACACAATGCTTTAGACAAATTAATTGGAGCTGTAGTAGGAGGTAAAAATGAAGAAATTTTATTTAACAATAAAGTACTATTACTAAGCGGACGAGCAAGTTTTGAACTGATACAAAAAGCCGCAATGGCACAAATTAAAATAGTTTGTGCAGTAGGTGCACCCAGTAGTTTGGCGGTACAAACAGCCAATGAATTTGGCATTACACTCATTGGGTTTTTAAGAGATAACAGGTTCAATATTTATACTGAAGCACATAGAATTAAAAAAAACAACTAGCAAATGATTTGTAAAATTATTTCAAACATGTCATTTCAAACAAAAACTTATTTAAAAGCATTTTGTTAAAAACAATAAAATAATCATAGATCTAAAAAAATGAGTGAACAAATAGAAAAAATTAGAAATTCAATTGAGACATTAAGACAAGAAATAATAAACCATAAAGTATATTCAATTATTAAAGATGTAGATGACTTAAAAATTTTTATGCAGTTCCATGTATATGCTGTTTGGGACTTTATGTCATTATTAAAAACCCTTCAAAATAACCTTACTTGCACTACAGTGCCTTGGTTTCCTAAAGGTTCGGCAGAAACTAGGCACCTTATAAATGAAATAGTGGTAGGTGAAGAATCAGACATTGACCTAGACGGTAATAGAAAAAGCCATTTTGAATTATATTTGGATGCCATGAATCAATGCGGGGCGGATACCAGCCAAATTGAAAAATTTATTGCAACACTAAAAAATACTAGTAATCTTGATTCTGCATTTTCAGCTGCTGAAACACCAAAAGAAGCTCGTGATTTTGTTAATTTTACTTTTGAAACAATAAATAGCAATAAAGACTATTTACAATCAGCAATATTCACATTTGGTCGTGAAGATCTAATCCCTTCCATGTTTGTTTCAATTGTAAACGACATTCATAAAAACTTCCCTGAAAGTATTTCAATTTTCAAATATTATCTAGAAAGACATATTGAAGTTGACGGTGATCATCACAGTCACCTTTCATTAAAAATGACAACAAACTTATGTGGCACTAACCAGCAGTTTTGGGAAGAAGCAGAACAAGCAACCATTGAATCATTGAAAAAACGCATTGAACTTTGGGATGGAGCTTATAATCAAATGCTAATTAAAAAAATAGTTAATAATAATAGTTAATTACTAACTATTACTAACTTATAAAATCATCTTTTTGTAGATGATTTTTATTGAACAAAAAAAGTTAAAAACAAACAACAAATCATGAAATTATCAAACAACAAAATATTAATTACAGGTGGTGCAAGTGGCATTGGTTTAGGACTTACCGAGCGTTTTCTTCAAGAGAATAATACGGTTATAATTTGTGGTAGACGAGCAGATGTTTTAAAAGAAGTTTCTGATAAACATCCGTATGTTATTACTAAAGTATGCGACTTGTCGATAGAAGCAGAACGTGTGGCACTTTATAATTGGGTTTCAGAAAATCACCCAGACTTAAATATGCTGGTAAATAATGCAGGAATTCAAAATTGGATGAATATTTCTGATACTGATTTTTATTCAAAAGCAGTGACTGAAATCAATACAAACGTATTAGCTCCTATTCATTTAACATCGCTTTTTATAAATTTAAAATCATTAAATACTGTCATGAATGTAACATCGGGTTTGGCTTTTGTTCAACTTACAAAAGTTCCTGTGTACTGCGCTACTAAAGCATTTTTTCATTCATTTTCCATTTCACTAAAACATTTGTTAAAGGAAAAAAATATAGCAGTAATTGAAATCATTCCACCTGCATTAAATACTGACCTTGGAGGTAAAGGATTACACGATACACAACCACCAGTTTCAGATTTTATAAACTCCATATTCCAACAAATGAAAGATGGAAAAACTGAATTAACATTTGGATTCAGTGAAATCATGGCTAAATCAAATCCTGAAGAATTACAAACTGTTTTTAATAGAATGAATCCATCGTAAATTAAAGATAAATATATTAACTTTAATTTGCTTGTTGATTGAACTATAGCATTTATAACACCAATAAATTCCATAATTTAACTTTCTGTTTTTAAAGATAAAAAGTTATAAAATATCACTTTTGAATGCAGAAAAAAATCTATAAATAATTTTAGTAGGCTATGAAATATATAAAAACAATCACTTTACTTTCTATCTCAACTCTATCTATTTGCATTGCAACAGCACAACAAGTAAAAATAGTGGGAAAAATGAAAGATGTAATGTGGAAAGGTCAACTATATGGCAGCATAAGCCTTGACACCATTAAAAACAAAGAACATTTATATGGTATTGGTCCAATTGAATATTTAACAGGTGAAATATTAATTATTGATGGAAAGTCATACAAATCAACAGTTTTAGTTGATTCATCTTTAAAAGTAGAAGAAACTTATAATTTAAAAGCTCCATTTTTTGGGTATACAAATATTTCAAAATGGTATGATCAAAATTTACCCGACAGTGTTCAAACTATCAAACAACTGGAAATTTATTTGAATCAAATTACAAAAAACTCACCTCGTCCATTTATGTTTAAACTGATGGGAACAATTGAAAAAGCAACCATACATGTTGTAAACTTACCCAAAGATTCAAAAGTAAGTTCACCCGAAGAAGCACATGTAGGACAAACAAATTACAATTTATCGAAAAAAAATTGTGAAATTATTGGCTTCTTCTCCACTGAACATAAGGCAGTTTTCACACACCACGACACATTTTTACACATGCACCTTATCACTGCTGACAGACAAAAAATGGGGCATTTAGATGATGTATTGTTTAAAAAAAGCACTATGGTACTTTCCTTACCATTAAAATAATTAAAAAAACTTCCGCTAGATAAATTATTAGAATTGATATTGAGCAATTTTTACTCAACTAAAAGACTGTTAAATAGTTAAAAAAAACAATTTATAATTCTATCCAATTGCTGTCAGTATAAATATTAAAATAAATTTGTGATTTTACATCTATAAAAGCAGAAAACAATTTTCAGTAAAAAAACAAACATTTAACAATAAAAAACCGCTACTCGAATCATATTCGTTTATATTTTCGTTTTATATTTTCGTTGTTCATTTAAAACAAAAATGATGTAATGATGAAATATAAAAACACTTACCATTCAAAGCTAAAAATGGCACTTGCTTTTTGCTTAATTAGTATCCTATTTACCAATTGCAATAATCAAAATAAAAATACTGCTAAAATAAAGGCAACAGAAACAGCAAATGCTGAATTAACCGCTCCACCTTTTGTACCTAAACCCGTTGGAAACAGGGCTGCCTTGAAACTTATTGTAAGCATGGAAATTATAGAAAAAGAAGGTGAAATGGCTGATGGAGTTAAATACATTTATTGGACTTTTGGCGGCAGTGTTCCGGGCAGTTTTATTAGAACAAGAGTGGGTGATGAAATAGAATTTCACTTAAAAAACAATCCTGAAAACAAACTTCCACATAACATTGATTTAAATGCGGTAACTGGTCCTGGTGGCGGTGCTGCATCATCGTTTGTTGCACCTGGTCACGAGGTCGTTTTTATTTTTAAAGTGCTTAATCAAGGTTTGTTTGTTTACCATTGTGCCACAGCTCCAGTGGGCATGCATATTGCCAACGGCATGTATGGTTTAATTTTGGTAGAACCTGAAGGTGGCTTACCCCCAGTTGATAAAGAGTACTATATTATGCAAGGCGATTTTTATACTAAAGGTGCTAATGGTGCTAAAGGATTGCAGCAGTTTGATATGGCAAAAGCCATTAAAGAAGAACCCGATTATGTGGTTTTTAATGGTAAAGTAGGTTCATTAACTGGCGACAATGCGATAACTGCAAATGTGGGCGAAACGGTAAGGTTATTTGTAGGAAATGGCGGGCCCAATTTAGTCTCTTCTTTTCACGTAATTGGCGAAATATTCGACAATGTAAATATAGAAGGAGGCACGCTCATAAACCATAATGTGCAAACTACTTTAATACCTTCTGGTGGTTCTACCATTGTAGATTTTAAAGTAGAAGTTCCTGGTACATTTATCATGGTAGACAATTCAATATTCAGAACTTTTAACAAAGGAAGTTTAGCTATGCTAAAAGTTTCGGGCAATGCCAATAAAAACATATTCTTTGGTGAAAAATATGATACTGTTTACCATCCAGAAGGTGGAACAATTCAGGAGATGCCTGCCAATACTTATGAAACAAAAGCTCCAAAACCTATAACTTTAAAAGAAAGAATAACCGAAGGTCAATCAATTTACAATAACAATTGTTTTGCTTGTCATCAAATAACAGGACTGGGTTTACCAAATGCTTTTCCTCCTTTGGCTAATTCAGATTATTTAAATGCGGATGCCAACAGGGCAATAGATTTTGTGTTAAAAGGTCATTCGGGTGAGATTAGAGTGAATGGTAAAAAATACAATAGCGTTATGACTGCTCAAGTATTAAATGATGAAGAAATAGCCAATGTTTTAACTTTTGTTTACAATAGTTGGGGAAATAGCAAAAAAGACATTTCACAAAAAATGGTTACAAAAAACAGAAATATGACAACCAAATAAAATCATTTACAAGTAAAAAAAACAATAAACTTATGAAAATAAATAAAAAATCATTAGTAATTATAGCAAGTATTTTAACCATAATTTCTTGCAATAATAACAAGTCGGCTGACAAAAATACAGCGGATAAAAATACTAAAAAAGCAGAAATACACAAAGGAAAAAATGCAGACGAAGCAATTGCAGAATTAAAATATGGTAACAATCGATTTTTAGATAATGCTTTTATAAACAACAATTACAAAGAACAAATAGAAGCTACTAAAGGTGGCCAGCATCCTCATTCATTTATATTAACTTGTATTGACTCAAGAGTTCCACCAGAAATAATTTTTGATCAAGGAATTGGAAATATTTTTGTGAGCAGATTAGCAGGAAATATTGAAGATGACGATGTATTAGGAAGCATGGAATTTGCTGCTAAAGTTAAACATACCAAACTTTTTGTAATTTTAGGTCATAGTCATTGTGGTGCAGTTAAAGGTGCAATTGACAATGCAGGATTAGAGCATTTAACACAACTAACTAATAAAATAAAACCAGCAATTAATCCCCAAAAAACTTATCCATTAGAAGATGAAGTGGAAGACATTGTATCGCGTAAAAATGTAAATTTAACCATTG
>CAIUQQ010000011.1 GCA_903901345.1 uncultured Bacteroidota bacterium
AGCCGATAATTTTCCATCAATTGTTCTGGCAGTCCACTTGTCTTTTTTATCAACTTTAGCTCGGGCTTTTCCAGCGTTAATCATGGGTTCAATGGTAAATATCATTCCTGGAACCATTTCGGGACCAAGGTCTTCTGTTCTGCAATGACCAACTTCTGGTTCTTCATGAAACTTTAAACCAACTCCATGTCCGCAAAACTCATAAACTACCGAATAACCCAAAGCACTTACGTATTTATCAATGGCATTTCCAATATAGCCAATTTTATTTCCAGCTTTACACTGTTTAATACCAATGCCTAAACTTTCTTTGGTGGCATCAATTAATTTTTGAGCATATTCATTTATTTGCCCTACGGCAAACATGGTAGAAGTATCGCCATAATAACCATTTAAAATGGTAGTTACATCAATGTTCATGATATCGCCTTCACGCAAAACATAGGGACCAGGAATACCATGGCAAATTACATCATTTATGGAAATACAAGTTTCTGAAGGATAGCCTCTGTATCCTAAAGTAGCAGGAATGGCTTTGTTATCGCGCATGAACTGGTTACAAATATCATTTAAATATTTGGTGGTAACGCCTGGTTTTACAAAAGGTGCAACGGTTTTTAAAGTTCTAGCAGCTAATATTGAACTTGCTTTTATTCCCTCAATCTGCTCTTGAGATTTAATTATAATTTTCTTCGACACTGTAAAATATGAAATTTTCGCTTGCAAAGTAAATTAAATTATAGCCTTATACAAAGTTATGTTAATTATACTTCGTTTCAATTTTTTAAAATTTACATTGTAGGTGTAATTAAATAAACTTAATTTTGCTAAATAAAACAAAAAATATTTATGAAAAATTTATTTATAAAAATACTTTGTCTAACAGCAATAGTATTTTATGCAAAAGGTGTTTCAGCTCAAATGGATGCAGCAAGTTTTATTCGTGCAGGTGAAAGCGATGCTAAAAAATTAATTGGAGCATATTTACAGCCAGTAACAAAAGGTTTGGCAAGTGGTGTAAACGATGCATGGTATAGCACCGCAAAACCATTAGGTTTATTTGGTTTTGATATTAGAGTTGGAGTTGGTGCTTCAATAGTTAATAATGATTCCAAGAATTATACTTTAAACGGAATTGGAATAAATTCGGACCCAAATAGTAAGTTTTTATTAACTCCAATTAATGGAGATAGAAATACCAATCAACCAACAATTGCTGGCGATGGCAAAGGATCAAAATTAGCTGTATCTGCTTTAAATCCAATTGATAATTCAAGAATTTATATTGATACTATTAGTTCATTTAGTGGAACAAATAGCCCTGTATCTTTGGGAGCTATTCCATTTATTCAAGTTAGTTTGGGCTTAGTAAAAGGTACAGAAATAATGTTTAGAATGATGCCAATTCAAAGTGGTGATTTTACTTCAAGTGGTTTTGGTTTTGGTATCAAACATTCTATTTCACAATGGATTTGGGGAGTTGATAAATTACCAATTGACATTTCTGGAATTTATACTTTTAACAATAATAATTTAGAATATGCTTTTGGTAGTAGTTTTTTAGATGCAGATAGAAACAGTCCAAATGCACTTGCAACTAATGAATACAAAAATTCACAGAAATTAGAAATAACAACTTCTGGACATCAATTTGGGGCAATTATTTCAAAGAAATTAAGTTTTTTTACACCATATGCAGGAATTACAATTAACAGAGCAACTTCACAAATAGCAATGAAAGGAATTTACCCAATTCTATCGGTAAGACAAAATGGGGTTTTACCTGAAAAATTCAATGATAATATCACTGATCCAATTTCGATTTCTAATACTGTAAACTCAACAAGAGCGACATTAGGATTCAGAATGAAATTTTTGTTGTTTACATTTGGCGCTGAATATAACCACGCTTTTTCTGCTAATCAGTTCAACACTTTTAATGCAATATTTGCTTTAAATATTCAACAGCTTTCTCCAATTCCAAAATTATAAAATACAGTAAAATGTCAGTTTGAATTCCTTTCAAATAGCTTTAATTTTTATCAAACATGAAAGATTTATTATCAGAACAAGATGTTGACTTTTTAGTGGAAACATTTTATCATAAACTTCAAAAAAATGATGTTTTATCTCCTTTTTTTATCCATACAAATTGGGAGCAACATTTGCCAAAAATGAAACACTTTTGGAATTTTATTTTGTTTGATAAACCTGGGTTTAGAGGAAATATTTACGATGCTCATAGCAATAGGCAAATAAAATCTCCTCATTTTGACATTTGGTTGCAATTATTTTGTGACACGGTAAATGAAAATTTTAAAGGCATCAATGCAACTAAAGCAACTGAAAAAGCCCGAGAACTCTCCATGTTATTCAGCTGGAAATTAGAAGAAACAGAAGGAAAATAGACTGTAAAAAAAAATCTTCATAATTTATTAGAAAATAGTATGTTAGTGCCAAATATTTTTAAGCATATTATTGAATAAAAACTCCAAAATATTATTTTTAGTTTTCGTTATATTTTTACACGTTAAAACCTATGGCCAAATAGTAGACACAGCCTGTGTTGGCGAAGTAAATGTAAGGTATAAAGTTAACCAAAATCCTGGCTCTACTTATTTGTGGCAGGTTACTGGAGGAATTATTGCCAATGGACAAGGCACAAATGACATTGGAATAGACTGGGGATTTACTCCTGGAATATATAATATAAACATGACCGAAACCAATGCAGCAAATTGCTTAGGTGATATAATTTCGGCTAAAGTTATAGTACAAGCAAAACCTGATGTTACGTTTTTAGGACCCGATTCCGTTTGTAAAGATGAAAAATTTAGTTTACAAGCAAAAGGTGCAACCAATTATACTTGGGAAGGTGGAAGCACTGGAAATGCTTTATTTATTAAAGCTGTTCAAACCAAAACTTGGTTTGTGGTGGGAACTAACTTTGTTTGTAATAGTGATACTGCTTATAAAACAGTAATAGTTTTACCTAAGCCTAGCGCTATTTTTACTGCAAACATTAATTACGATTGGACAAAAAATGATGAGGTAATTTTCACTTCCATTGATCCATCTGTAAGTAAATGGATTTGGGAAATAAATGGTAAAAATTTAAATAATAACAATCCAAATTTGAAATATATTTTTAATGATACTGGTCAAAACCGAATCATTTTAACAGCCACTAATTCCTATAATTGTATCGATACTTTTTCCATTACAAGAAATGTATTTAACCGTTTTGAAATATATTTACCTACAGCATTTACGCCCAATAATGATTATTTAAATGATGTTTTTGAGCCCGTTGGTATTAATTATTCCAGTTATTTTATGCAAATATTCGATCATTTTGGAGGCTTAGTTTACGAAGGAACGAATAAAGGCTGGGATGGAAAAATTAATGGAAATGAATATGCCACCGATAATTATACTTACAAAATAGTAATTACCCTGCTCAATGGTAAAAAGAAATATGTAGATGGAAACGTAGTGTTAGAAAGGTAATGTTAATTGTTGAATTGTTTTCCCGATACATTGGGAGTTGAACTGCTTCCTTCCACAAGCTCAGGATGACAAATTTGTTGGTTGCAAATTGCTTATTCAAACAATAAAACCTTGTGCTGATTCTCCATGGCGAAAGCCACAATTTGATTAATCATAAAGAAGTTTTCTTTGTATTTTTTGATGTATAAAATAACTTCGTCAATATCGTTTTTATCAATTTCTTTAGGCACATAACCCATTCCTACAAATTTTCCTTTTTGCACATAAATGGCCGAATATTCGTCTTTATTTCTACCAATATCAGTGATCAAATAACTTTCTTTGGTGCTTAATTGAACAATTAAATCATTGGCTTTGGCATTGTAAATAAAAACAGTTTCTTCCTTTTTACATGCACAATTTAAATCAACACAATGTGTTTGAATGCCGCAAAACTGCGGACATAAATCAAAGGTTTCAGCTAATTGTTTTATGTGATCTAATGCTTGAACTTTGCCGCTGTATTCCATGAGTGGCTTGGCTTGGCGGTGTTTGGTAATGAGCTCCACTCCTAGCCTAATGATTCCATTTCTATCTTCATAATCATACAAACCATACTTGGGTTCATAGCTTTTTTGTGCTTTATTTAATACCGGCCAATGTTGTTTTATTTCGTGCGATTCTAATAACAAAGCCATTAACTCTGTGGCGGTTTCTTCAAACGAAATAGAGTGAATATCGCGCATAAATTCTTGCTTTTGTTTATTAGCCGAATTATTTGAAAAATGGCTGCTTACCCTACTTTTAATGGAAATGGCTTTGCCTATATAAATAATTTTTCCTTCGTGGTTATGGAAATAATAAACTCCGGGTTTGCTTGGTAATTGTTCAAATTGTTGTTTGGGTAAATTTGCTGGTAAAGCTTGTTCTTTCGAACCTTTTTTAAGCATTTTTCCTATTTCACCATCCGCATCTTTGTTCAATAATATTTCAAATAATTTTACCGTTGCAGCTGCATCACCTTTGGCCCTGTGCCTATCAAACATTTTGATGTTTAAATAACCACATAAGTTTCCTAAGCTATAACTTGGAAAACCTGGAATTATTTTGCGGCTTAACCTTACCGTACAAAGCTTATTGGTGTTTAAATTGTAGTTACATAAACCAAGCGAATGCTTAATAAACGAGTAATCAAAATTTACATTATGAGCTATAAATATTTTGCCTTGCAATAAATTAAAAACCTTTTCGGCAATATGGCTAAATGGAGGCGCATGCCTTACCATTTCATTGCTAATTCCGGTTAATGATTCAATGAATCTTGGAATTTCCACACCTGGATTGACCAATGATTCATACATATCAATGATTTTTTCTCCATCATAAATAAAAATACAAATTTCAGTAATTCCATTCGTGGAGGCATGTCCGCCTGTGGTTTCAATATCTACAATTGCATACATAAAGGCTGTAATAATAAGGAAATAATTGGTGGAAATTAAATTCAAAAAACAAAATTTGAAACGTTTTATGAATTTGAAAATGAAATATTATTTGTAGAGACGTTGCACGCAACGTCAAATAATGATAAAGACGTTGCGTGCAACGTCTTTATCATATTAAACCACCCCGGTCTGCGACCACCCCTTAAAAGGGGAATTGGATTACAGGAACTTATTCATTCAAATTCACCTTTGTGATGGTAGCTTTTCCTCCAGGAGCAGGAGTTAATTCAATCATGTAAATGATGTTCAATTGCTTCAAATTTAAATCCTTGTTTTGGTTTAAAATGTAATTATGAAAAGGCTCGCGAAGCCAAGCTCTGTCTTGCATAATTAAGTATTCAGCATACTTTCTCCAACGATCATTTTTCACTGTTTTTAAAATATTTTCAGGCTTTTCATATTGGGCTTTTTGATTGTTATTATTCAAATCTAAAGTGTCATTATTTACCGTAATGGCTTCATAAATTAACCAACCATCTTCCTTAAAAACATTGGGAGCAAACATGCCCCAATTTTGATTTAAACCAGTTGCAAAAGCAAAACTTTTAAATCTTTTTGCCATTCCATATTTGAACTGTGGAATATAATTGGTGTTCCAAAACAACACATATAGCAATAAAAAACTCACAAGATAATTGGTAAATTGATCGGATTGTAAACTCCAATCTGTTTGGTTTTCTTTGATTTTAAAATAATTAAAAAAGCTACTTGGTAACAATGGAATCAGTACAGTAAGATTAATTAAGTAAAATAAACCTACAAACAAAGTTGCGGAAATTCCGATTTGAAAAACTACAAAAATTCCAATACCAATGAGTCGAAAAACATTGTTTTTAAAAGGAATAAAAAACAATATTGGAACAATAATTTCGAGGTAATAAACCACTGGTGTTAAAAACTGAAGCAATGCCGGAAACTGCAATAAATATTTGGCCAATGGCCATTGAATACAATCTAAATTGAAAGCATAATATAAAGCAGTTCCTTCGCTATGCCATTCGGGCGAGGTTTTCATGAGTGCTGAAACCCAATAAACCATCAATACTTGGAACATAAATACTAATGCTGGAATGGTAAAACTATATTTAACTGGTTTAGTTTGAACTGCCCAAACTGCATTTAAAGGTAAAAACAGACTAAACAGAAGCATGGCACGTAACAAGTCGTCTCCACCTTGCAAAACGTAAGGATTGCGCATATGTAAGCTAATGTAAAATACCAATAAAATTATTTGAAAAAACTTGGTTCTATATCCAATTGCAAAGCATAAAACTGCAATGATTTGCAAAGCAAAACAAATACCCACAAACCAAGGAGCATCGTTTAATTGATAAATAGGAATGAAGTAATATTTTGAAAAATATTGACTAAAATATTCAAATGGTAAAAGACCTTGGTTGGTGTAGAAAGCTTTAAAATCGCTGAGGCGAATGCTTAAATCTATTAACATAACGAATCCAAAAACAATTCGAAACAAAGCAAAAGCCCTCAAGTCGAATTGATAAGCATTGCTGAATTTTTGTAGCAGATTCTGTATGTTAATTGTTTTTTTCAAAAGGGTAAATTATAAAAAACAAGAATAGTTGTTTTAAACAAATCTTTTAAATAAAAGCCATGATAAAATTTGGGGAATTTTAAAATATTTAGCAGAAAGTGTTTTTAAAAACCCAAATTGAATAAAGTTGTAATGTCATGTCGAGCGGAGTCGAGACATTTGTAACTGGTTCTCGACTACGCTCGAACTGACATAATGTTTTTATGTTCCTATTTAAAGAAATAATAAACTCCTAAATAATTACAAATACTATATCACATAAACACCCAAAAACTTTAAAACTTTTAAATATCCAACAATTGTTCTGTTAAATATTTCCAAGTAAATTTTAGTTTTTCTACTTCCATATTGGCAGTAAATTCCTGTTCCCTGTTTGCTAAATAAAAATTATGGATGGCTGCAGCAATTTCAGTCGTGTTTTTATCAACTACATACCCAACTACTTCATGAGGCACAAGCTCCGCAAGCCCACCAACATTGGTAACGAGCATTGGTTTACTATAGTAATAAGCTATTTGTGTAACACCACTTTGCGTAGCTGTTAAATAAGTTTGAACTATTAAATCGGCAGCCGAAAAGTAAACGCCTACTTCATTATTTGGAATAAAATCAGTTCTGAGTATTACACTGTTTTCTAATCCTAAATTTTTTATTTGTTGTAAATAAGGTTCACTGTTTTCGTAAAATTCACCTGCAACTATGAGCTTTAAATTTGGATGCGAATGTTTCAACAAAACAAAACTATCCAACAATAAACTTAGGCCTTTGTATTTTCTTATAAATCCAAAAAATAATAAATAATCATCAGCTTCATTCAAACCCAATTTTCTTTTAGCTTCTTGCTTATCCAATAATGGTCCAAACATATCATACATTGGGTGCGGCACATATTTTTTTGGTTTGCCTGTGGCAAATAAATCAACATGGGCATATACTTCCCTACTCATGGCCAAAAAACCATCGCAAGCATCTATAAAATATTGGGTAAATGCGGTATCAAAAAACTGTTGTTCGTGTGGAATAATGTTATCGGCAATGGTAATGATTTTTGTCTTCCCGTTTGCTTTCATTAAGCGTGCAATGGTTCCAAATGCAGGCGCCATAAAACTCATCCAATACCTAAAAATCACTACATCGTATTCCTTATTTTTTAATTTATTTCCAACCAAAAACCAATTCATTGGATTGACTGAATTGATAATGGAATGAATGGTAATATCAGTTGGTTTCGGGTCATCGCTCATTTGCGTTTTTCCTGGAAACAAAACTTTAGGATATTGCAATGAAAAACTTGCAATTTCGCACTCATGACCTTGAGCATTAAACTCTTTGCAAAGGCGTTCGTTATAAGTAGCCAAACCACCTCTTAAAGGCCAAGCCGGACCAATAATTAGGATCTTTTTCTTAGTCATTATAACCGATGTATTTGGTTATTCCATAATGGTTTCTTTCGTTTGAATTTCGGCTAATTAATTCACCAATAAATCCAGCTAAAAACAATTGCATACCAATTATGATTGAAACCAAAGAAACATAAAACATGGGTTGTTCTGTAATTCCCCTATTTAAATTCATGTTATGAGAAATATACCATAATTTTTGGAGACCAATATAAGCTGCTCCAAAAAAACCAAACATAAAAAATAAAGTACCTAAAACTCCAAAGAAATGCATGGGTTTTTTACCAAATTTTGAAACAAAAAATATGGTTAACAAATCAAGGAAACCATTGATAAAACGGTCGAAACCAAACTTGGTAACACCATATTTACGCGCTCTATGAACAACTTCTTTTTCTGTAATTTTTGTAAAGCCATTCCACTTAGCTAAAACCGGAATGTAACGGTGCATTTCATTATAAACTTCAATGGCTTTAACTACATCAACTTTATATGCTTTTAAACCACAATTGAAATCGTTCAATTCTATTCCACTCATTTTGCGAGTTGCCCAATTAAAAATTTTTGTAGGAAGAGTTTTAGTAATTGGATCGTAACGTTTCTTTTTCCAACCACTTACCAAATCAAAACCATCGTTAACTACCATGTTATACAAACCTGGAATTTCATCAGGACTATCTTGCATATCGGCATCCATTGTAATTACCACATTGCCTTGCACTTTATGAAAAGCTACGTTTAATGCGGCAGATTTACCATAATTTCTTCTGAATTTGATGGCTTTAATAAATGGATTAGTTACTGAAAGTTTTTCTACAACGGCCCAACTATTATCGGTGCTGCCATCGTCAACCATAATAATTTCATAAGTGAAATTATTTTCATTCATTACGCGTTCAATCCAAGCCAACAATTCTGGCAACGATTCATCTTCATTATAAAATGGTATTACAACCGATATTTGAATTTCTTTCACTTATAAATAGTTTTATGGTTAATATTATTGATTTTATTACATGTCAAGGCTTTTGTAAGTATCTTCAGGATTGCGTTTTTGAACAAAAATAGCAATGATTAAACTTACAATCAATACATAAAAATTTACTCCAAATAATTGTCCTGAAATTTTTGATTCTGCAGAATTTTTATCTTTCATGGCATTAATTATTTCCATTTTCTTGTCTTCATCAAAATAATCCATTTCCAAAATTGCTTTTTTAGCAGTTTCAATCTCTTTCAACAACTCTTCAGGATTAATGAATTTATAAAAAATAAACTTCCAAGCTGCTAAAATTATAGAAGCCATTACCCCAATAAACAAAGCTGTTTTCAACACTTCTGAATATTTGCTAAATCCATTAACTTGTTGGTCTCTTCTTATTTTCATTCCTAAAAATAATGTGGTAACCGATGAAGTCAATAAAACAACAGAATCTATCAATGGATGTTCGCCTCTGTTAACTCCAGCAATCAAAAATACTAAATCGAGAATGATGATTGCAGCAGCATAAATAATTCCAAATTTTAAAGCATGAAGCCAAAGTGGTGTTTCGTTTTCTTGGTATTCCATTTAATTAATTATGGTTGGTAAATGCTAATAATGAAGCAAGCACGCTTATTTCAAAAGCATTGTATTTGCCTTTAAATTGACCTAACATTTCAGTTGAATATGGTGTTTGGAAAAACATCACCATTGGAATAAATATTTCTTTTATTTCCGATGAATCTGGTAAAGTAGCTTTCAATTTTGTCAAATCGTCAAAATCAGCTTCATCCAAATCGTTTTCTATCAAAGGCTCATATATTTTAAATTCGTCTTGAAATTCGTCCATGTCAGTTAACAAAAACTCATTCAAGAAATCTTCAATCGAAATATTTGCATCTGCATCATTTGCCTCATTAATGTATAAAAACACATTCAATAATTCAGTGCCACGTTCTACCGTTTTCTCTTCTATTTCTTCCCATTCTTCTGAGTCAAAATATTCTTCATCATGCGCAAAAGCCGATAAAAAATGAACTAACATTAAGTCAAAAACTACTTCTTCTATTTCGCCATAATCGCCTTTAGACATTAATGTATCCAGCGATTTCATTTTGTTTTCAAACAAATCTCTCGACACAAATATTTGACTGCAATCGTCATATATATTTGTTAAATTTTTTCCTTCTGCGTAAGTTTCAAGCAAAGCTTGTAGTGAACTCAATATCACTTTATTTTGGTGTTCTATGATCATTTTTTAAAATGTTTGTATTTTGTTTTTATAGTAAGTGGCAATAACTTTGCCATGCAATTCTTTATTATAAACCATGCTATTTCTCGATTTCGAAAAATTGGTTTTATCATTCAATGTCCATTTTTTATTGGCATCAAAAATGATAAAATCAGCTGCTTCTCCTTTTTCAAAAACAGGAATTGGTTTGTTTAAAATAGTTCGTGGATTGGTACTTAATTTCTGAACCAATAAATCTGTATCAAAATTATTAGGTGCATTTGCTATCAACAATGGCAATGCAGTTTGCAGCATAATCATTCCTTCGTCAGCATATTCAAATTCCACTTCTTTTAGCTCTGTATTTTGTGGCAAATGGTCAGTTACAATCGCATCAATTGTTCCATCTATTAATCCATTCCAAAGTGCTTTTCTATCTTCTTTGCTACGCAATGGTGGATTCAATTTTAAGTTGGAATTATAATCAACCAAATCAGTATCTGTATAACATAAATTTGCAATAGCTACATCACAAGTAATTGGCAAACCTTTTTTCTTGGCTTTTTGAATAATTTCAACTGAAACTTTACTTGAAATATGCGAAAAATGAATGCTTGAATTGGTGTATTTTGCTAATTCAATATCACGTTTAATTGCCAATTCTTCCGTGATGGAAGGAATGCCTTTTAAACCCAAAAGCACGCTGGTATTTCCTTCGTGCATTCTTCCTCCATTACTTAAATTCAAATCTTCGGCATGTGTAAAAACCTTAGCACCAAATATTTGAGCATATTGCAAAGCACGCAGCATTAAACTACTGTTTTTAACTGCATGGTTAGCATCCGTAAAACCAATGGCTCCGGCTAAGTGCATGTCATACATTTCACTCATTTCCTTGCCTTCCATTTTATTACTTAATGTACCAAAAGGCAATAAAGTTACTGGTAAATTCTTTGATTGATTGATGACATATTCCACCGCACTTTTGCTGCTAATGGTTGGTTCACTGTCGGGTAAAACACAAACTATTGAAAATCCACCAGCGTTTGCAGTTTGTGCTAAAGAGGCTAAAGTTTCTTTATGTTCATTACCAGGATCGGAACTATGTGTTCGCAAACAAACCAAACTAGGTAATAAGTTGGCTTTTTTGGCATCAATAACTTGCTTGTATTTTTGAGTGTTTAAAAATGATTTTTTGCTGCTTAATACAATTGTATCAATATGATTATCAAATATCAATATATCGCAAACTTTATTAAAAAAAGGACTTGCAGGAAAGCAAACAGTGGCATTTAAAATGAGTATTTCCATAAAAAATTAAGCTTGGCGAATGTAAGTAATTGTATTGTAAAATCAAATTAATTGAAAATGAACTAATAAAAGTGCAAATAATTAATGCTTTTTGCCAATTACTAACCACCTAAAAGCCCACGCCCATTTTAAATGTATATTACTAGCATGAATATTGCTTTTATCTAGAATTTGATGCCAATCATTTTTAACAAAACCTCTAGCTACAGAAAGCTTTGCATCATTTTTTACTAAGTACGATTTGCTAAATATTTGCGTAAGCCAAGCAATGGAATAATAAGCCAAAAAATGTCGGTGCAAATCGTTTATTATAAAACCTTGCTTGGCATTTATAATACACCATTTTATTAATTTTATAATTTCTAGGTTTGGTAAATGGTGAGTAAATAAACAAGCTAGTGCAAAATCAAATTGAATATTCATATTTGGCAAATCGTTATAATCAGCTTGAATAAACGAAATTTCCGGAAAATCTTTTGCTTGCATTATTGCATAATCAATACACTCTTTTTTTAAATCAACACCAATAAAATTAAATTTAAAACCGCTTTTTTTAGCCCATTTGGATAAAAAAATCAAGTTATCGCCACCACCACAACCAATATCTATTAAAGTGTAAACTATATTTTTTTCAAGCTTAAATTGCTTTAAACCTTTTAACGTAACTTGATGTCCGCCAAGCCAAGTATTTATAATATTTAGTTCCAATAAATTTTGCTGTAAATCCTTAGTTGGAATATCGTTTTGGTCTAATAATTCCTTTTGTAAAGATCTTGCTTTGAAGTTTAACATTGTAAAAGCAAAACAAACATTTTTTTACAAGTAATTATAAAAAAATGGACAAAATCAATCAGAAATGTGTTTTTTATCAGAATCATCTTTTCAAAAAACAAATTATTAGCTTTAATTCGCAAAGAAAAAACCAAAAAAAAAATATGAAAAAACAGATTTTTACTGCATTATGCGCTTTACTTTTATCAAATTATAGTAATGCAACAATTGTAAACACCACTATTAACAAAACAGTAGAAAGTGTAAATACAAGTTACCAATTAGATGTAACCAATGATGGCGCTTATGATGTAACATTCAATTATTTTGCAAATGGTTCTATTACCATAACTGGAAGAATTGGTAATGGAAATAATAATTATTTTGCAACTGGAACAATCAGTGGAGGAAACAATTACCCTGTAAAAGTAAATAACAATCGAATTTTTACAAGTTTAAGCACTTGGAAATCAAATCCAATTTTTATTCAAAGTCCTGCTTTAACTTATACTGATTTTGCTGGAAAAGGAAATCAATACATAGTAGGCAGAATGAATTACGGCACACCTGAGCTTTTTTACTTTTGGATTTTGGTAAATGTTTCAAGTAATGGCTCCACTTTAAATATTTTGAAATGTGCTTATGAAACAGAACCAGATTCTTCACTTGCCACTGGCAATGAAGGCCAAAATGGCTCTGGAGTATTTACAAATCATGTATTTAGCAATACCAATTTTAGTGTATTTCCCCAGCCAGCAAGCACTCAAATAGAAATTCAAACCAATGAAATAATTCAAGGTTATAAAATTTTTGACCTAAATGGTCAATTATTAAATGAGCAAAATTATTTAAAAAACAAAATAATAGATGTTGCCAATTTGCCAAAAGGTATTTACTTGCTTCAATTATTAAACAACAATAATTTTATCTCTACCAAGAAAATAATAATTGAATAACAAAATGAAAATCAACAAAATTATTTTAGCAATGGCAGCAAGCACCAGTCTTGTGTTTTCAAGTTATGCTCAAAACCAACCTCAAAAAATGACTGACAAAAAAAGTGTAAATACGGTTCACAAATTTGAAGTAGAAGCTGATCGATTTGCCGATTTACAAGTATTACGTTACCAAATTGAAGGATTTGATGAACTTACGCCAAAACAAAAAGAGTTAGCATACTATTTATTTGAAGCTGCCAATTCAGGGAGAGATATTATTTACGATCAAAAATATAAATATAATTTAACCATTCGTAAAACCATAGAAGCAATTTATAATAGCTATATGGGTAATAAAAAAGATGCACAATTTCAAAAGTTTGAAACCTATGCCAAACGTGTTTTCTTTTCAAATGGAATTCACCATCATTACTCTAATTTAAAATTTGTTCCTGAATGTACTTACGACTTTTTTAAAGTATTGGTTCAAGGTTCTGATTCAAAGTTATTGCCATTAAATGGCAAATCAATTGATGATTTTTTATTGGATTTAAAGCCAATTATGTTCGACCCAAAATTTGAAAACAAAACTGTTGATTTAGCTTCAGGAATTGATAATGTAAAAGCATCATCAAACAATTTTTATGAAGGTGTTACCCAAAAAGAAGTAGAAGATTACTACGATGCTAAAATGACTAAAGACGATACTCAACCAATTTCGTGGGGATTGAATAGTAAAATGGTAAAAGAAAATGGCGTTGTAACAGAAAAAGTTTGGAAAGTTGGTGGCATGTATAGCCGATCAATGGAACAAATGGTTTATTGGCTAAAAAAAGCAGTAATTGTTGCTGAAAATGACCAACAAAAATTGACTTTATCACTACTTATTGAATACTTTAAAACTGGTGATTTAAAAAAATGGGACGAGTATAATATTGCTTGGGTTTCGGATGTAAATAGTAGATTAGATGTAGTAAATGGTTTTATAGAAGTATATGATGATGCCATTGGAAAACGTGGAGCTTTTGAATCGGTTGTTTCGCTAAAAGACATGATAGCTACCAAACGAATAGAAGCAGTAGCAAAAGAAGCACAATGGTTTGAAGATAATTCGCCAATAGCTGCTGAACATAAAAAGAAAGAAGTGAAAGGAATTACTGCAAAAGTAATCACTGTTATTCAAGAATCGGGTGCTAGTGCACAATCAACTCCAATAGGAATAAACCTTCCAAATGCAAATTGGATTCGCCAACAACACGGTAGTAAATCTGTTTCATTAAGCAATATTGTTCATAGCTATAATATAGTTGGTGCTAAAAGTCCCATGTTAAAAGAATTTGCTGAAAACGAAAAACAAATTGAACGTGCTAAAAAATATGGTTCACTAGCTGGCGATTTGCATACCGATATGCATGAAGTTATAGGCCATGCAAGTGGACAAATTAACAAAGGAATTGGAGATCCAGATCAAACTTTAAAAAATTATGCAAGTACATTAGAAGAAGCTCGTGCCGATTTAGTGGCACTTTATTATGTGTTAGACCAAAAATTAGTTGACATGGGTGTAATGCCTAATCTTGATTGCGGTAAAGCAGAATACGATGGTTATATTATGAACGGTTTGATTACTCAATTAACCCGTTTAAATATTGGCGAAAACTTAGAAGAAGCACACATGCGTAACCGTCAATTAAATGCAAAATGGGCTTATGAAATGGGTAAAAAAGACAATGTAATTTCATTTATAAAACGCAATGGAAAAACATACGTAAAAGTAAATGACTATAATAAATTACGTAATTTATTTGGACAATTATTGAAAGAAATTCAACGTATTAAATCGGAAGGTGACTTTAAAGCTGCTACGGAATTAGTAGAAAACTATGGTGTTAAAGTAGACCAAACATTATTAAAAGAAGTAAAAAGCCGTTTTAATAAATTAAACGTTGCAGCTTATAAAGGATTTATTCAACCAAAGTTAGTACCTGTTATGAATGGTGAAACAATAGTAGATGTAAAAGTTGAGTACCCAACTGACTTTTTGAAAACACAATTAGAATTAAGCAAAAAATATAGTTTTTTACCTGCTATAAACTAATTAGCATTTATACAATTATTATAAAAAAAGGCCTCATTGAAGCCTTTTTTTATTTGTAATATCATGGTTTTATACAAAGAAAATGAGGATCATTTGACGAAAAATTTCTGTTGTAAATATTCAACTCCTTCAGAGTTGTTTTTATACTGTTAATTTTTCCCTGCATTTCATGCAGGGCTATTCAAATTCAACTCCGGAGTTATTCTTTTGGAGAATTTACGATAATTTTGATATGTTTTCAATTTCGTTTACTCAATCTTTTTTATCCAATTGATACTCGTTTTGACTTCGCTCAACGTCCTTGGATATTGATATAAAACCGGTGAATTATAAATGCATTTGAGTGGCAACTCTGAAGGAGTTGAATTTGAATAGCACCGAGTGAAACTCGGTGTTAATTTTAGTAACAAAAAAACAACTCTGAAGGAGTTGAATAGCAGAAAACAATTGTTTAATATTGTAATAAAATTCTAAAAATGAGTACATACACGCAAATACTTTATCAAATTGTATTCAGTACAAAAAATAGAGAACACACGCTAGATAAGGAAAGCCAAAAAGAACTTTATCAATACATTTGGGGTGTTTTAAAAAATAAAAAATGTCACTTATATCAAATAGGTGGAGTTACTGACCATCTTCACATTCTGACTCATTTACATCCAAGTATTTCACTTTCCTCACTAATTAAAGATATCAAATTATCGAGTTCTGAACTTATTAAATTAAATAAAATATTTCCAAATTTTTCTGGTTGGCAAGAATGCTATGGAGCATTTACATACTCAATTAAGGATAAAGATAAATTGATAACTTATATCAAAACACAAGAAGAACATCACAAAAACAAAAACTATAAAGAGGAGTTTATTGAATTACTTAACGAACACGGAATTGAATTTGACGAAAAATTTTTGTTGTAATTATTCAACTCCTTCGGAGTTGCTTTTATACTGTTTCATTTACCCTGCATTTCATGCAGGGCTATTCATATTTAACTCCTTCGGAGTTATTGTTTTGGAGAATTGTAAATAGCATTTTGAATTTAATTCATGCTAAATAAAACGAAAATCATAATGATATGAATGTCGTTGGTAATTCTCCTTTTTCGTCAATCGTCATGGCAATGAATTTTATCTAAAAAGAATTGGTTTTTCTTCAAGCATA
>CAIUQQ010000012.1 GCA_903901345.1 uncultured Bacteroidota bacterium
ACTATGGGTCAACTTACTTTTGAAATAAATAGCATCGATGTGTTCAGTAAAAGTAGTGCTTTTGTAATTGGAAAATGGTTTTTAAAACGAGAAAAAGGAAAAGGTGATTTAGGAGGTTATTTTTCATTGTTATTTAAAAAAATAAAAAACAAATGGTTCATTGTTGTTGACCATACTTCCTAGGTTATCGGTTGATTAGTTTCCAGATTAATTGGGAGTTTTTTTGGTTATTAGTTGATTAATTAATTAGTTGATTAGTTAATTAGTTGATTAGTTGATTGAACTAAAACTAACTTTATAAATATTTATCTACCTTCATTTAGTCTTTTCTGAAATTACTCCGTTAGGAGTTAAATATTGGTAATAAAATAAGGTGGTCCTTATCTGAATGTCCCTTAGGGACTATATATATAATAAATAACAGTCCACACGAAAGTTTAAACTTGATAAAAAATTTATCAAAAAAAATGCCCAAAAAGGGCATATAAAAGGGCAAGCTTACTGCATCGCACCGCTACAACTTTACGCCCTTGCTACATTCCTGTCCTGGGGGATTAAAAGGAGCTGGTCGTACAGAGCTTACCCGACTGCGAAAGTAGGTATTTTTGTGTTTTATGCAAATGTTTATTTCAAATAAACGATTTCATTATTTTTTATTTTAATTTCTGACAGAAAAATCATTTAAATTTCAAAGTTATAATTTTTGAAAATCCATTTTGAATGATAGTTTTGCTGCAATAGCTGTTAGTTTTTAAAACTATTCAACTTATTAACTAATTACTTAATCAACCCATGCAAGAACTTGTCAACCAATTAAACGAAAATTTAGCTAAAGTATATTTAGGTGGAGGAGCAAAAGCAGCTGCCAAACAAAAAGAAAAAGGTAAAATGCTAGCGCGTGAAAGGGTTGAATATTTATTAGATAAAGATAAACCTCAGTTAGAAATCGGTGCTTTTGTTGGGCAAGATATGTATGCCGAACATGGCGGTTGTCCTAGTGGTGGCGTTGTTGTAGTGATGGGTTATGTGAGCGGAAAACAATGTATTGTGGTGGCAAATGATGCAACGGTAAAAGCGGGTGCATGGTTTCCAATTACTGCCAAAAAGAATTTACGCGCACAAGAAATTTCAATTGAAAATAAAATTCCAATTATTTATTTGGTAGATAGTGCAGGTGTTTATTTGCCCATGCAAGATGAAATTTTTCCAGATAAAGAACATTTTGGAAGAATTTTTAGAAACAATGCAGTAATGAGCGGCATGGGAATTACCCAAATAGCTGCAGTAATGGGAAGTTGCGTAGCTGGTGGTGCTTATTTACCCATTATGAGCGATGAAGCCATGATAGTAGATAAAACAGGTTCTATATTCTTAGCGGGAAGTTATTTGGTAAAAGCAGCTATTGGCGAAGACATAGATAATGAAACCCTAGGAGGTGCTTCTACTCATTGTGAAATTAGTGGTGTAACTGATTATAAATTTGCCAACGATGCAGATTGCTTGGATAGAATAAAACGCATTATTAGTAAAATTGGCGATTATGATAAAGCTGGTTTTAATCGCATTGAACCAGTTGCTCCCGCAAAAAGCATGGATGATGTCTATGAAGCCGTTGCCAATTTCACTAAACCTTTTGATGTAATGGAAATCATCAATCGTTTGGTAGATGCTGATAGTTTTGATGCTTACAAAGAATTATATGGTAAAACCATTACTTGTGGATATGCTAGAATAGATGGTTGGGCAGTTGGAATTGTGGCCAATAACCGCCAAGTGGTAAAAGCTAAAAAACCTAAACAAAGTGCTGCCGACAATCCAGTAGAAATGCAAATTGGTGGTGTAATTTATAGCGATAGTGCCGATAAAGCAGCACATTTTATTATGAATTGTAACCAAAAGAAAATTCCATTATTGTTTTTGCAAGATGTTACAGGATTTATGGTTGGAAGCAGAAGCGAACATGGTGGAATTATTAAAGATGGAGCTAAATTGGTAAATGCGCAAGCCAACTCAGTGGTTCCTAAATTTACCATTATAACTGGTAATAGTTATGGTGCTGGAAATTATGCCATGTGTGGCAAAGCTTATGATCCACGTTTAATAGCAGCTTGGCCAAATGCAAACATTGCGGTAATGGGCGGAGCACAAGCAGCTAAAGTTTTATTGCAAATAGAAGAAGCAAGTTTGAAAGGAAAAGGTGAAGTAATTACCGAGGAAAAGAAAGCCGATTTATTAAAAACTATTACCGACAGATACACTAAACAAACTTCACCTTATTATGCAGCTGCACGTTTGTGGATTGATGGTATTATAAATCCAGTTGATACACGCAAATGGGTAAGTATGGGCATAGAAGCGGCTAACCACGCTCCTATTACCAAAGAATTTAGACCAGGAGTAATTAGGGCGTAATGAAATTTGAACCACCATTTTTAAATAACGAGTTTGTATTTAAAACAAGTAGAAGCGGAGGCGCAGGCGGACAAAATGTAAATAAGGTGGCTACCAAAGTTCAGATTGATTTTGATATAAAAAATTCATTTCATCTTTCGGTAAATGATAAAGCCATTTTATTGGAGAAATTAGGAAATAAACTGAGCAATGAAGGCGTTTTGCAAGTAATTGCACAAACAGAAAGAAGTCAATTAGCCAATAAAATAATAGCGCTTAAAAAAATATATGCCATTATCAATAAATGCTTTGTGATAAAGAAATTTCGTAAAGCTACCAAGCCAACAAAATTGAGTGTGGAGAAACGATTGGTGGAGAAAAAGAATGTGTCGAAAACAAAGAAATTGCGAAATACAAATTTGAAAAACTTGGACGAATAATGAATTATTAAGAAATCTGTATTGTTCAAACAACTATATTTGATTTACCAATTAATAATTTTATGAGACTAAAAATATTATTTTTTACATTGCTTATTAGCCATTTTTGTGAGGCTCAAAATACAGTTCCCAAAAATGAATTAGGACTGAATTTATATGGTAATGAATATGTTTCTGGCAATATTATAAAAAGTGTCGGAATAAATCATTTTACCTTAAATGGCATTCAGTTCAAAAGAAACTTAAACAACAAATACCTACTTCGATTTAATATTTCCTATTCTTCTAATGAAATTAATATGCATGAAAACAGTGGAATAACTAGGTCTGAAAGTAAAAATGTTCAGAAGCTTTTTGATTCGAAATTTGGAATAGAAAAAGTGTTTTCAACAGGAAAAGTAAAACCTTTCTCATTCATTGATTTAGGTTATAGAATAGATTACAATAAAGGAAGTTTTGCATACAATTCAGAGTTTCCTCCTTATTATTTTAGTGGTAGTTACGACCGAACTAATTATTATTTAAATGCCAGTTTAGGAATTGGTGTAAAATACTATCCAACTAACCATATTTATTTAAGTGCTGAAACTAGTGTTGGATTTAACAGAGAAATTTTTGATGGTGGAATAAATCCAACATATAACCAATTTGTTAATCCAATAAACACTTTTGTTTTTGGAGTTCGGTTTTAAATTTTTCCTATCAAATAAATAACTCCAATGAGCATAAAACTAAACTCAGTTATCATTCTATATTTTTGATTAGTGAGTTTGGTAAAATGAAGCAAATGAATTGCAAAGCAACAAATAAAACCGATAGACAAAAACACTGAAAATTGGAATTTTATGAGCAAATAACTTGCTAAAAAATAAAGTAAAATTAGCAACAAATTTGATAGTTTTTGTCCAATAACATTCGAAATATTTTTAACTTGTAAATCCTTGTCGGTATTGGTTTCACGAATGGAAATTTGGAGTAAATTAATTAAAGCCAACACAAATAATTGCATGCAAAATGCAATGATAAAAAATTGAGTAAACAAACTTTTTTCATTAACTACATACGGATAAAAACAAATTCCTCCAGCATAGATTATGGCTGCAAAAAACTCTTTGATGAACCATTTTATTTTAAAATAATTGAGCAGAAAATAAATGATGCAAGTCAAAACGATCCAAATGCTTTTGGTTAAATGATAAAAACTGAAATATTTTATTACCAAAATTGTATTTGTCAAAATAATAAGCGCTGCAATAATTTTAAAATTGGTTTGATGTTTTTGAATAAAAGCATGTCGTTCACTTATTACAGCGTTAGTTTTTAAAGTATCTAACAAATGATCGAAAAAATAAATAAGCCAAACAGTACTTGGTAAAATAAAGAACCACGCCAATGTTGGTTTTACGTGAATTTGAAAGTACAAAGGCAGCATTAAACTGATAACACCCAAGCAAATATCGAAACTGCCCCAATGCAAAAAGTAAATTAAGTTTTTTAGCTTGCTAATCTTCATTTATACTTGCACAAATGTTACGTTTAAAATTCATAATTTTTATACTATTTTTTTGGGGAGTAAATAATTTACAAGCTCAAACCGATGAGGAAGTAATTCCTTATGTAGAACCAACCGGTACAAGCAATTGGTTTGTGGAATTTGGTGGCGCAGCATTGCTATGGAGTGCCAATTACGAAAAATATTTGTACCGAAACTATAACCATTCATTTACTTTAACGGGCAGAATTGGTTTTGGTTACTGCCCCATTGAATACCGATTGTTGAACAGTGTTTATTTGGATCAAAATTCAGTGGCCATGCCTTTTACTTCAAGCATAGTTTTGGGAAAAGGCAAAGAAAAACTGGAAATTGGTGCGGGTTATACTTTAGCAACTAAAAACTTTATTGACAGGGATGTATTTCCTACAGCTATTTTTGGTTTTAGGGTAGTTGATAATAACAAAGCGCTGCTAAAAATAGCTTATACACCTTTCTTCCGCGATGAAAAATTTACTAATTGGTTTGGTGCAAGTTTGGGAAGAAATTTTTAATTATGAAGCCACAGATTTTACAGATTACACCGAAATGAACCATAACTGTCACTGTAAACTGCTTTAAAATCTATATATATTTTTAATCAACAAATCTCCAAATCCTTAAATATCCATGCAAAAGGCTTATCAATTTTACCTCGAAAAACTTCAAACTATTTATAATTTGGATGAAGCAAAAGCCATTGCAAATAATGTGTTTGAGGAAGTAATGTTGGTAAAACCACATCAAATAAAAATACTGAATATTGATTTAAGTGAGGAAGAAGAAACCAACTTAATGGATATTTTGGAGCGATTGTTAACCCATGAACCCATTCAGTATATTTTAGGAAATGCATGGTTTTATGGCAATAAATTTTCAGTTACACCAGATGTGTTAATACCCAGAAGTGAAACAGAAGAGTTGGTAGAATTGGTAATAGAAAAGATAAAGGAAAACTATAAAAAGGAAACTGCTACCTTTCAATTAATTGATATTGGAACTGGTTCGGGTTGTATTGCCATTTCACTAAAATTGGCTTTGCCTCATTGGCAAGTGTTTGGACTCGATAAAAGTAAAAATGCCTTAACCATTGCAAAGCAAAATGCTAAAAGTTTAAATGCTGATGTGCAATTTATTGAGGACAATATTTTAAATATTCAACAAGGGGAAACTACCCAATTTTTTGATGTGATAGTGAGCAATCCGCCTTATATATTGGAACAGGAGCAACTTGCTATGAGTAAAAATGTTTTAAACTTTGAACCTCCAGAAGCACTTTTTGTAGATAACAATAGTCCGCTTATTTTTTACGAAGCCATTGCTAATTATGCTTTGCAATATTTGAAGAAAGATGGTTTTTTGTTTTTTGAAATCAACCAAGTTTTTGGAGCAGAAACGCTTAAAATGTTGGCTGATAAAGGATTTGTAGACATAGCATTATTGAAAGACATTAACCAAAACGATAGAATGATTGGTTGTAGGAAAGGTTAAATTTTATAGTTTTTATACTTTATTTTTAAACCATACTATTATATCTTCTAAAAAAGTAAGGTGTAAGTTAAAATTATCAATTAATTTATTTTGTCTTTCTATTTGTTTTTGTAAGTTTTCGTTTTGTTGTTTTAAAGTTATAACTAACTCGGAAGGCATATTATTTTCTAATGTAATTTCATAGCCAACTAATGGGTTGTATTGGTCTAAGTTTAAATTATTATTATTAGGTATATCTATGGTATTAGCATTAATTATTAAATCATTAATATCTGTTCCATAAACGATTACTAATTTATCATAGTAGGTGATTTTGATATCAGTGTCTTTACGTTCCCACTCACAAACAGTAGCTTGACTTATTCCTAAACTATCGGCAAATTCAACTTGGGATAGTTGATATTTTGCTCTAAATTTTTTAAGCTTTGTGCTATCTAATTTCATTACTAATTTTTTTTGTAATTTAACTATTTGTGTACTCTTTAAATTAAGTTAATAAAAATAAATTGTGAAGTTAATAATAATTATTAACTTCACGAAAATTATTACTAGTTATTCGTTAAATATTATCAGAAAATCAAAGGCAAACTGATAGGCTATTTGAATAAATTTTATGTGTATTACTAGAAATAAAACACTAAACTGAAGTTTAACAGCATATAAGATAATTGAGGAGTTGGTGTTTTATAATTATTTTGGCTGTAATTATTATCAGCTTTTAGATAAATATTATCAGAAAATTAAAGGCAAACTGATAGGTTTGCAAAAAACAACAACACATTTTTGCTATCACCCAAAGCAAAGCGATGATGCATAGCGGGATGGTAAAAAAAATATGAAAAAAATAGTAATTTTATCGTTAAGCCTAATTGGTTTAACAATGATGTCGTTTAAAAGTGGAGAAAATGCAAATGAAAAAAACTTAGACATTAATTTCGAAAAAACACACACTGTTTCAGGTTCAATTTATGTAGCAATTGGAACCTACTTGTGGAGCGGTTGTCAAGGTAATAATCCTTGTGGACCTTGTTCAGGAATCTGTATTAGAGCTGGTAAAAGACCGAAAAAAGTAGATGAAATGTTTGTAATTGGTTCACCTGTTCCAGTTGGAGAAGGTGTATTTAATATTATTGATATTTCAAGTAATACAATTACATTAGAATTTCTAACACCTGGATTTACAAATGGAACTCAAACTGGACTATCTGATAATTTTGAATTAGGATCAGAAATTGCATCTTCTTACGGTTATTCTAACATTATTTTGAATCAAGGTTTTTACGATGTAAATTTCACCAATTCACAATACGGAAAATCTACTTTTAATATTACTTTGGTGCCTTAAAAAAATAATTTTTGTACAAGCTAACAATATTTTTGTTTAGCTTGTACAATTTCTAATAAATTGAATATGTATAAATTAATAACCTTATTTTTTATTTACTTTTTTATTCAAAGTTTAAAATCTCAAAATTCAATAATTGATATTTTTTCAATAAAAACACCTGTTAAAGAATCTAATTTAAAACAAAGTAATATTTTAAAAAAGTGGGGTATTTCAAATGTTAATTTGTATAATATCAATCCATTTTTTATCGATAGTTTAGGACAGTCATTTAATTATACTATAGATACACATATGGTTAAATGGAATACTTATTCACCAATTCAATTTAGAGTATTTAAAAGTAATGGCGTTTTTCATTCTGGATGGGCATACTGTTTTGGTTCACTTAAAGTATTAAATATTTTGCAAGCTGATACAATAGTTGATATAGCCAGATTACCTTTGAACAGAAAATTAACTTTGCAAAATGATTTAAATTTAATAATTGATAATAAAAAAATAATCAGAAATTTTGAAGATTACGATTACATAATTTTTGCTTTTTGGGCTTCATATTATGGTAGATCGGCAAAAAAAATGCTACAAACATTAGAAGCCTACACAAAAAACAAAAAAATTCTTGTAGTAAAAATAAATTATAATGGTTTTGAATAGTCTTTTCTTATACTCGTCCGAATCAAACATTGCATTTTCTGCGGGAAATTATCCTGTAGTTTCAACACCTACTGGATATAAAACAGAAATTAACTATCAAGCAATAACTGGTGAATAAAAAATATTTGATAACTCTATTTATTCTATGTATATCTTTAAGCTCTTGCTTAAAGATATATTTTAGAATTTATGGAATAAAAAAGTGTAAAGCAGTCTCAATTCAAAATTTATCAAATTTTTTAACTAAAAATTTAATTACTGATAGTTTGATATTACAAGTCGATTCAGTAAAATATAAAAAACTGATCAATTCAAAAAATATTGATACTTTAAATTACAAGTTTGCTTCATGGTGGACTCAAAATCACATACAACCAATTCAAGTTATTTATTTTGACGTTGACTCAAACAAATCAGTTGCCGCATTTTTTAATTGTATTGCTGAAACTAATGGAATCAGTAAAATGACTTGGAATAAAGATAAAGAACTTGAACAGTTTCCACCAATAGCATACAGAAAATGGTGTGATTCTTTATTTTCTTATAATGAAATATTGAACACAATTGTTAATTTAAAAACAGGTAAAAATTTTGAAAGTGTTCCTAGAAAAAAATATTTGATTTTAGTTTTGTATTCTCTTTTTATAGAAAAACAAACTTTAAATTTATTTAGAGAAGTAAAATACAATCTATCAAAGCAAAAATCAAATAATTACGAAATTTATTATGTAAATATGGATAATTATTTTTATAGCGAACTCAAAAAATAACCAAGTTTATAAATAGAAACTCTCGATGAAATCAATCCTATTATTCAGTTGCTTATTTGTTTTTCTTTTTTTAAAACTGAAAACAATTATTTGGTTAGCCTTGGCAAATCCCCCTATTGCAATGGTTTTAACTTTTGTAATGTAGCGGTAAGCAGTGAAGGAAATAGAAAAGAAAACGAAGTATTGGCGAATATAAATGTGTTAGACGAAAAGCATATACAATTTAGCTTTTTAAAACGCAGCGTTACCGATAAATTGTTTTTAAAATACTTTGCCACCGGCAGCTTTTTACTAGACGATGATTATACCTTTAACGAAGAAATTTGCAACGCACTTGAACTTAAAAAATGTGCCCTCAAAAAAGGTAAATACACCATAACCGATGAGTATGATAAGTACGTGGTGGTGTTTGTTTTTTAATTAAAAACGCGTAGGGTGCAGACCTATGTGTCTGCCCAATACAAAAACACCTATGTGTCTGCCCAATACAAAAAAACCTATGTGTCTGCCCTATAAAACAGACCTATGTGTCTGCCCATTATAAACAAAGTGCGGGAACGTCATCCTGATTCCGCCAAAGCGGAAGAAGGAACTATAAAAAGCACCTTATAAAGTTGTTTCGTGCCTCAGCATGACGATGGCTGAAAGTATCACAACAACCAACAAAGTGCGGGAACGTCATTGCGAGCAAAGCGTGGCAATCTCATTGAGAAAAAAAAGATTGCTTCGTTCCTCGCAATGACGATTGTTACTCACCACATTTGTGATTTTTTAAATCAACCAACAACTAATTTTGAAAAAAACACTATTCATTTTTTTTTGCCATTGTTGGCGTCCTCGCCAACAATAAAACCTGCGCCCAAAGCATAAACGACAAAATTCGCTTGTACGAATTTTTGGTGGAATGTCCTATTTATAAATGCAATATCATAGGTAAAATAATAGATACTACTTTGTTAGTAGCTCCACCAAAATCAAAGTTTATGTTAGTAGATGTTAAGCAAGATTTATGTGTCATTAGGTTTACTTTTTTAAACAAAAAAAAGCCAAATAATAAATTAAATTCTCTAGAAGATTATACTACATACACCTATTATTCCATTACCAAAGCCCAACTTGATTTTAAAGCCACCATGGTTAAAAAATCAGATATTGATTTGGTAGTTGGCACTATTATGACACCAATAAAATTGCGCTTTGGTCCTTTTGATTTCAGCAAAGATATTTCAGTTGGTTCAACCTTTGGTGTAAAATATACTTTGAACCAAGACAAGCAAGCTGCCCTCGATTTTTTAATAGGCGTTGGCATATCTTCTGTTACTGTTGATAGCTTTTCAACCAGAGGAAAAACACAAAAATCGCAAGAATTATTGACCTTTACACCTTCGTTTGGTGTGGTAATAGAAATGGGAAATGCACAGGTAGGAATCTTTACAGGTTTTGATTTTATAAGCAATGCCAATGAAATAAAATATGGTTGGATTTACCAGGCCAAACCTTGGGTTTCGTTTGGAATTGGTTATTCTATGTTTTCGTTTAATTTGAAAAAATAATCTTTCAATAAAACCAATCAATCCATTTAAAAAATTGATAGTTATATTATGGCTAATAATTATATTTTCGCATTTTAAAAACAAACTATAAAAACAATTAAAAATGAAAAATTTTATCATCTTACTTTCTGTGTTAATTGCATTGAATGCCAATGCACAAAAAACAGTAAAAAATGCTACTCCCGTTAAAACTTTTGTTACTGTTGAAAATACTTCAGCAGACGGAAAGTACAAATACACCACTGTTACAAACGATCCATTAGGCGTTAGAACTTACAAATTATCAAATGGCTTAACGGTAATGATGAGTGTAAATAAGAAAGAACCACGCGTTCAAACTTACATTGCTACCAATGCTGGAAGTAAAAACGATCCTGCCGATAATACTGGTTTAGCTCATTACTTGGAGCATATGTTGTTCAAAGGAACTGATGTGTTTGGAACAAAAGATTGGAAGAAAGAAAAAGAACAATTGGATAAAATTGATGCTTTATATGAAGTTTACAACAAAACTACTGACGATAAAAAACGCACCGAAATTTATCATTTAATTGATTCGGTAAGTGGCGTTGCGAGTACTTTTGCCATTGCCAATGAATACGATAAAATGTTAATGTCGATTGGTGCGCAAGGAACCAATGCATTTACAAGTTTAGAGCAAACGGTTTATGTAAATGACGTGGCACAAAATCAAATAAGTAAATGGTTAACCATAGAAGCTGAACGTTTTAGAGCGCCAGTATTACGCTTGTTTCACACAGAATTAGAAGCAGTTTACGAAGAAAAAAATATTAGTTTAGACAATGATGGTCGCAAGGTTTACGAAGCATTATTAAGTAATTTATTTAAAAGTCATCCTTACGGAACGCAAACTACCATTGGAACTGTGGAGCATTTAAAAAATCCTTCATTGGTTAAAATCCGTAATTTTTACAACACTTATTATGTGCCAAATAACATGGCAATTGTATTAAGTGGCGACATTAATCCGGATGCGTTAATAACAGAAATAGATGCTAAATTCAGTTACATGCAGCCAAAAGTTATTCCTGTATTTAACAGTCCAGTTGAAAAAGTAAGAACTGAACCAACCATTGTAAATGTTTATGGTCCTGATGCTGAAAATATGATGATCGGCTACAGATTGCCAGGATCTGGCACCAAAGAAGAATTGCTTTTTACCATGTGTGACATGATTTTGTCAAATTCAAAAGCAGGATTAATTGATTTGAATTTATCAAAAAAACAAGCGGTTTTAGGCGCATCGTCTAGCGTTTGGGTGAACCATGATTATAGTATTTCGTTTTTAACAGGTAAACCTAAAAAAGGTCAATCTTTGGATGAAGTTCGTCAGTTGTTATTAGACCAAATTGAGATTATTAAAAAAGGAAACTTTGATGAAAGTATTTTAAAAGCAATTATTGCCAATTTGAAAATAGCAAAAATTGAAGAGCAAAAAACCAATGGTGGCCGCGCTGGTGCTATGCTTGATGCATTTACACTGAACCGCGATTGGAAAAATGCTGTTGCTATGATCAGTGACATGAACAAAATTACGAAAGCAGAAATAGTAGCTTTTGCCAATCAATATTTTACAAATGATTACGTAGTTATCAATAAAAAAATAGGGGAGGACAAAGAAATTACTAAAGTTCCAAAACCAATTATTACTCCTGTAAGTGTTAATAGAGACGATGTTTCACCTTTTGTTACCAAAATAAATGAAACGCCAAATGATAACATTAAACCAAAGTTTTTGGATTATAGCAAAGACTTGGTTTTTGATAATTTAAAAGGAAAAGCACCTATTTATTATGTGCAAAACAAAGACAATGATTTGTTCCAATTATATTATGTGTTAGACATGGGTAAATTCAATGATTTGAAACTTCCATTTGCCATTAATTTATTACAATATTTGGGTACCGATAAAATGACTAGTGAGCAAATTAGCAAAGAGTTTTTTAAATTGGCTTGCGATTTCAATGTGTCGGCAAGTAACGAACAAGTGTATGTTACGTTGAGTGGATTAAATGAAAACTTTGAACCTGCTGTTAAGTTATTCGAATATTTATTGGCAAATGCTAAACCTGATACAGCTGCTTTAAATAATTTAATAGAACGTACTTTAAAAGGCAGAACAGATGCTAAATTAAATAAAAATGCCATTCGCAGTGCGCTTACAGCTTATGCCATGTATGGTGCTAAAAACCCGAATACTTACATGCTTTCAGAAACTGATTTGCGTGCTTTAAATGCTGCTGATTTAGTGAAAAATTACATACAAAAAATGAGTCAATACAAACATAATATTTATTATTTCGGTCCGCTTTCAGTTGGTGGTTTGAAAAACACTTTATCAGTTTATCATCAATTACCTGCTGTACAATTAGCATATCCGGCAGCTATTAGTTTTAAACGCAATGAAACCAAAGAAAACACTGTTTATTTTACCGATTATAAAATGGTTCAAGCAGAAGTTTCTTGGTTAAATAAATCGGATAAAAATTATGATTCAACAGCAGTTCCAACTTTGCAATTATTTAACGAATATTTTGGTGGTGGAATGAGCAGCATTGTTTTTCAAACCATTCGCGAGAGCAAAGCGTTGGCTTATTCAACTTATTCGTTTTACCAAACTCCAAGCAAAAAAATGGATCCTTATTACACCATAGCTTATGTAGGAACCCAAGCCGATAAAATTAATGAAGCCATTCCTGCAATGAATGAATTACTAACTACTTTACCTAAAATAGATGCCAATATTGATGGTGCAAAAGCATCTATAAAAAACAATATTGAAACGGAAAGAATCAATGATGAAGCGGTAATTTTTAATTATGTAAACAATCAAAAATTAGGCATTCACCACGATGTGAGAAAAGATGTGTATGAGCAAATTGACCGTTTAAATTATGACGATGTAAATAATTTTTACAAAACTAATTATACTGGCAAACCTTATTTTTACTCAATAGTAGCTTCAAAAGAAAAAGTGAATTTGAATGATTTAAGTAAATATGGTAAAGTGGTAGAAGTAAGCATCTCCGATATTTTTGGGTATTAAGAAAACACTATTTCCTTTCTATGGTCAGTTTGAGCGAAGTCGAGAACAGTTGATGTTCTAGACTTTGCTACTTTATTAAACTACTAATTAATAGCAAAAAAACCACATAGAGACATAGGTTGCCATAGTTTATAGGCTATGTTTTCTATGTGCCTATGTGGTTCAAGTTTTATTTATTAGTAAACATAGCATTGTATGTTATATTGTTTTAAAATAAAAATTATCACTCAAACTGACATATAAAAAACGCAATTCCATTTATTAAGAATAGCGTTTTTTTTGTTAAATGTCATTCAGCGTTACTAAAACAAGACATTTTCAATCTAAAACATCGCTTTCCCGAACACTAACATCATTTATTGAAACACCAAAACGGTTTTTTGTAACACAAACATGAACTTTAGGAACACAAACAAGGTGTTTTAAAATTTTAAAATAGTGTTTTGAATTGTAAAACCATTCTGCGGAACTTTAATATGAAGTATTGAAACAGTAAAACGGTGTTGCTTTTATATAAGTAATTCTGCTATACTTAAACACCGCTTTTTGCAACATAAATATCATTCTGCATAACTTGAATGAAGCATTTTAAACTAAAACAGCATTCCGCAGCCAGCGGAATGGTTTTAAAAACTGGAATTGCCATTTTGTAAGTTTTTTGATTCAAAATTTTGATGGAATTATACTTTTTAAGTGAATTTTTTTATTGGTTTCAAAACAAAAAATAGTCCAACAATTAACAAATTGTTTAAAAATCAATCATCATTTAGGATGTTACAAAGTTTACCTTTGTGCTTTATGAATATATCGTTCAACTATATCAATATTTCAGTTTTAGTAGTTTTATTACTAAGTGTTTGCATATTATTATTTTATTATTTTCACTATTTTTTAAAACTAGGAACATATAAAATAAAAACAGACAGCAGTGGGTTGCAATTGCCAATTTCAGTGGTTATAGCTGCTAGAAATGAATATACTAATTTAGAAAAAAATTTAAAATCAATCTTAGAACAAGATTATCCCAATTTTGAGGTAATAGTAGTAAATGATTGCAGTTGGGATGAAAGTCAAAAACTATTAGAATATTACCAAGAAGTATATCCGCATTTGCGTATTTGTGAATTAAAGGAGCAAGAAAAATACCCAACAGGCAAAAAGTTTGCTCTAACAATGGGAATAAAAGCAGCTTTATATAGCAATTTGATATTTACAGATGCCGACTGCAAACCTGCAAGTAACCAATGGTTAGCATTGATGGCATCAAAATATAATACAGAAAATCAATTGGTTTTAGGGTTTTCGCCTTATGCTTTCCAAAGTGGTTTTATAAATTTAATAGCACGTTTTGAAAGTGCCATTACCGCTATGTTTTATTTTTCGGCTGCTATTCATAAAAATGCTTTTATGGGTGTTGGTCGTAATTTGGGTTATACCAAAGAATTGTTTTTTAAGCAAAAAGGATTTGCTTGGCACCAACATTTAATTAGTGGCGATGACGATTTGTTTGTAAACCGCGCAGCCACCCCAACCAATGTGGCAATTCAAATAGATTCTGCAAGTTTTATGTACACCGAAAGCAAAAAAAACTTCTCAGATTGGTACAGTCAAAAAACCAGGCACAATGCCACAGGAAAGTTTTATAAATCTTCACACAAGGCATTTTTAGGTGTTTTTTATGCGGCTAACTTGTTGTTTTATGTATCAATAATTGCCTTGCTAATTGTTGATTTGAATTTATGGCAAATAGTTTTAGGTGTTTATTTAGTTAAATTAATTTGCCAGTGTGTAGTGTATTTTTTAGTATTTAAAAAACTAAAATATCAAAACTTAATCTGGTTCATTATTATCCTCGACTTCCTTTTTGTAATATATATATATGTGTTTGGAACCATTGGATTGTTTGCCAAACAAAGGAAAATGTGGTAAACCATTATTTCTTTAACCAAATACTATTGTCATCTAAAATATAAGCTACAATTCCCTCTTTAGTATTATAAAAAACCTCTTTAGC
Source organism: uncultured Bacteroidota bacterium (assembly GCA_903901345.1). Lineage (GTDB taxonomy): Bacteria > Bacteroidota > Bacteroidia > UKL13-3 > UKL13-3 > JAAFJM01. Next base: position 15,260 of record CAIUQQ010000012.1, read on the forward strand.
ATATTTCTTATCCTCATTAGCTATTCCTTGAATTGAATACACATTGTTAAAAGTTTTTCCATTCAAAGTTTTATTAGCTAAAAATTTGCAATTATTGATTGAATCTGTAATAAGTTTCTCTGGATTTTCATAATCAAAATATCTCAAAAGTGACACATAATTGGAAGGGTCTGACGACATTTTAAACATATCAAATAGCATAATATCAATAGAATCACCAGCTCCAATTGTTACTTGAAATGAGGTATTTTCTTTAGTTGAATTGTATATTAATCTTGTTGATTCAGCATTTATATAATCATAGCAGCAACATTCAATACACATGCAAGTTTTATATTTATTGAATCCATTTTCGGTATATACATTGTCGTAAATAATTGATTTGTTTGAATCTGAAACAAACGCTATTGAACCATTTAAATTTGGAACAAGTGTTTTTGAAAATGTTTTGAAAGGAACATTTCTTATTACCTGATTTGATTTATCACATTTAACACATGAGGTAAAAAGTTGAAATAATAAGATTCCAAAGATTATTATAACACTTGTTTTTAAAGTTTTCATATTTCAAATGTAGTAAACAAAAACAAAAAAAATGTTAATTATTAGCCAACATCTATAGTTTCGTTCAATAATGCTAACTCCAATAAAGTGGTACTTCCATCGTCAGAACGCTTATACATAGGTACAAATTTTTTATTCCATTCTATGTCTTTATTGGTATAACCTAAACGAGTATGAACCGTTTGCGAATAGCTTTCATCAAATGCTTTGATGAAGAATAATAGTTGTAAATCTATTTCTTCTAAATCGGTTTGAACTAAATTATATAAAGGCGATTCATCATCAATTGGGTGAACGATGGTCCAACTTAAAGCCAATGAGGTAATGGCATTTCTTTCTAATTTTAACGGAACAAATTGAACAGTTGGGTTTTCTGGTGTAAAAAACGAGGCCATTAAAGTAACCTCTAATTCTATCAAAGGATTTTTACGAGCGTTTACAATTCTAAACATCAAAGCTTTTCCTTCCTTATATGGAGCAATAATTGCATTTTTACTCGAAAGTACTTTGATATTTGGTCTTGAAAATCTTCCATAAATTAATCCGGTAGCCAAAGCAAAACTCATTAACCCAATTAAACTCTCGAGCGATGCAATGGCACTGGTTAAATAACCTTGTGGATTTACTCTTCCATAGCCAACAGTAGAAAATGTTTGACAGCTGAAAAAGAAAGCTTCCATGAATTTTTCAATGGGCGAAATTGCAATTACACCACCCAAATGTTCTACTCCAATAGACCAATAAATAATAGTAAAGATTAAATTCATTACTAAGTAAGTGGCCAGAACTAAAAGGTTGAATTTGACCCAACTAAATGCAATTAAATCGTGATAAGGATTAAATTGTTCAAAAAAATCGACTCCAGTTCTTGTTACATTATAACTTCCATCTTTCTTTATATATTGCCTTGCCTGATTAGAAGCAGAAGCACCAAAACCAGTGTCGTTATTAGATTGGAATTTTTTAAAAAGTTTTGCCATTGATTAGGATTGAAAGATTGAAAGATTACAAGA
>CAIUQQ010000013.1 GCA_903901345.1 uncultured Bacteroidota bacterium
AATATGAAATTACTTCTTACAAATAAATATTTATACACTTTAATTGCAGTAATATTATGCAAATTAAGTTTTGCTCAATTCAACGACACATTAAATTTAGACAAGCGAATTGATTCTGTATATTTATGCAAAAACGATTCAGCATTTTCATTTTTAACAACTGAAGATGTAATAAAAATAGCAACCAAATTAAATTACAAAAAAGGAATTGCGGCAGCTACACAATTAAAAGGTTATTTATATTTTGAATATGGTGATTTTCATAATGCAAAAAAATATTTATATGAAGCCTTTAAATTAAATAAAGTTTTGAATGATGACAAAACAATGGCTCAAAACCTTCGTTTATTGGCTATTTACCTTGATGGACTAGAGAAATCTAATGAAGCATTAGAATTTTTGTTTCAAAGTTTGCATATAAGAAAAAAAATAAATGATGAAAAAGGAATTGCTGAATGCTATATTAGTTTGGGTATTATTTACCATAGAATTTTAAAACTGCAAACTGCAATTTCTTATTACAACAATGCCTTATTATACTTTAAAAAAGTAAAAAATGAAAGTAAAATTGGTACAATATATTCTAATTTAGGCGCAGCATATAATCAATTGGGCAAACTAGATTCAGCGTTATTTTTTTTACAAAAAGTAGTTATAGCAAAACAAAAGATAAAATTGGACTTGGAAAAGCATATCATAATATTGGCACTACCTATAATTATTTAGGGAAATATGAAAAATCGTTAAATTTCTATAACAAAGCAATTGTATGTTCTGGTGGTGGAGAAAACAATGTAAATAATGGTATAACTTATGAAGCTGCAGGAACATCATTAGTTAAGTTAAAAAGATATGACGAAGCAGAAAAATTTTTAAATATCAGTAAGGATTTATATTTAAAAAATGACTTAAAAAACTTATTAGTTGACTGTTATGGAAACCTATCATTGTTATATGAAGCAAAAGGTGACTATAAAAATTCAGTAAAATATAACGCGTTATGTAATTTCATGAAAGATTCTGTTCAAAGAATTGAAACACAATCATCATTTGCCGAGGTTGAAGCCAAATATAAAGCAATTGAAAAAACTTATGAAAACGAGCTTTTAACTTCTAAAAACATAAATCTAGAAAATGAATCTAAAAACAATACAATCTTATCAATTACAATAATGCTTTTACTCATTGTAGGTTTGTTTTTACTAATAAATTTAAGTACTGTAAGGAAAACTAAAAACGTGTTAATTAAACAAAATGAAGTAATTGAAGCTAAAAATCAAGAGTCGGCATTACAAAACATTAAACTAACTAATTTACTAGAAGAAAATCAAATATTGATGGGAGTTTTAGCCCATGATTTAAGATCGCCTTTAGTAAAAGTATTAGGACTTATAAATTTAATAGAAGAAAAAGATACGAGTGAAGAAGAAAAACTTGAATATATAAATTATATTCAAGGAATATGCAAAGATTCATTACAACTTATACAAGACACAATAGATTTGAGTGAATTATTTCAAGAAAAAAATGCTGCTTATTTAATTAAAAAAGAAACATTTAAAGCTGCTGAAATGACAAATGAAATATTGAAAACTTTTAAAGGCAGTGCTTTAGAAAAAAGTATTGAAATTAAAATAATCAATGAGCAAAACAATATTGATATCTATAACTCGAGACCACATTTAAAAAGAATTTTAGACAATTTGGTAAGTAATGCCATTAAGTTTTCTCCAACAAATTCAATCATAAACATTGACACTTCAGAAGACAATTATTTTGTAAAAATAAGTGTAAAAGATAACGGACCTGGATTTTCAAAAATGGACAAGGAAAATATGTTTAAAAGGTTTGAAAAATTATCGGCAAAGCCAACCGCAAAAGAAGCATCTAGTGGTTTGGGATTATACATAGTAAAACAATTAACGGAATTAATTGGTGTTACAATTAGTGTAAATAGTGAAGTAGGAAAAGGTGCTGAATTTGTATTGAGCATTCCCAAAACTTAGGAATGGTTTAAACTAATTTTTTGGCAACGGTTCCCACAAAATCTTTCAAATAAAAAGGTTCAAAATAAGCCACATCTTCAAACTGCTTGTGCTCAAATGCTGCTTGTGCTAATGATGAAAGAAAACTTGCATTGCAAATATAGCCAATTTCGAATTTCGCCATTCCTTGTTCATGATTCAAAATTGTTTCTTTGCATTTTTCGGCACCATTTCCAATAAAAACTATTTCATTTTGTTGTAGCTCTTCATGGAACGAATGTTCATCAATAATTTTAGCTTGAGTGGTTAATGTTTCTTCTAATTGACTATTAAACAAAGCACAATAAACTTCCATTCGCCTCGCATCAATCATTGGGCAGATTAATCCTTTATAATTAGAATTATTGGCTAAATATCCATTAGCTAAACTTTTTAAAGTATTGATGGCTATCATAGGTATTTGCAAAGCATAACAATAACCTTTTACCGATGACACACCCACACGTAAACCGGTATAACTTCCGGGACCTTTGCTAACCGCAATAGCATTTAAATCTTGCAGAGTTATGGCTGCAATATCCAATGCTTTTTGCACTAAAATATGTAATTGCGATGCATGGTTATTGCCTAATTTATCTTCTGCAAGCGCAATGGTTTTACCCTCTTTTGCAATAGCAACCGAACAAATTTCAGTAGCAGTTTCTATACAAAGAATCAATGCCATAATTTAAAAATTCAATAAGTCGTTTAACTTAGCTGCTACCTTATCAGCATTAGGAAGCATTTCGGCTTCTAAACCCATGTTAAGCGCAACAGCAGGTAAGTTTTTAGACCCAATAGTCATAACGGGAGCATCTAATTTAGTAAAACATTGTTGCATAATTCTTGCTGCTAAACTTTCGGCAAAGGAATTCAATAAAGGCTCTTCAGTTACTACCAAACATTTTCCATGCTTGGTAACACTGGCCATAATTGTTTCTTCGTCTAATGGTTGTAACGAACGTAAATCTACAATTTCCACTTTCCCTTCAAATTGTTTGGAAGCTGCTAAACTCCAATACACGCCCATTCCCCAAGTAATAATGGTACAACTTTCACCATTTTCTATGGCGTCATTGCTGGCATGTTGTACAATATTTGCTTTGCCAAATGGCAATATATAATCTTCATCGGGTTCAATGCAACGCGCTAATTCCGTTCCAGGATTTTTACTCCAATAAAGTCCTTTATGTTCTAACATAATACAAGGATTTCCATCGTAATATGCAGCTTTCATTAAGCCTTTCATATCGGCAGCATTGCTTGGGTAAGCTATTTTTATTCCTTTTAAAGTGAGTAAAGTAGATTCAATACTTCCACTGTGGTAAGGACCGCCTCCGCCATAAGCACCTATTGGAATTCTGATTACACAACTCACCGGAAATTTTCCCATGGTTAAGTAACTTGATTTTGTAATTTCACAAACCAATTGGTTTACGCCACTCCAAATATAATCGGCAAACTGAATTTCAACAATTGGCTTAATGCCTACTGCACTCATTCCTACGGTAGAACCAACTATATAAGCTTCTTGAATAGGTGTATTGAACACACGATGTTCACCATATTTACTAGCCAAAGTAGCAGCTTCACGAAACACGCCTCCTAGCCTTGCTCCAACATCTTGACCATAAAAAATAGCTTCGGGATGAGTGCGCATAATTTCATCAACGGCATGTAAAGCAGCATCCACCATTACTGTTGGCTCTTTGCCTTCTGGTGTTCTATTGCCCACTTCTTCAGTAGCTTTCGATGGTGCAAACACGTGATGTTCCAAAGTATCAATACTTGGTTCAGGTGCGTTTACAGCATCATCAAATTGCGAAGCAACATAGGCAATGGCCTCTTCGTTTATTTTTTCTAATTCATTGCTGTAAGCAATATTATTTTCTAAAATATAATTTCTTAATTTTGGAAACGGATCGTTTGCAGTATGCTTTTCCATGTCTTCATCTGTGCGGTACCATTCCTTGCGAACACCCGAAGTATGGTGACCTAACAAAGGAACTTTAGCACATAATAACAATGGTGCACGGTGAACTCGCACATAAGCCAAACATTCTTTAATGGTTTGGTACGAAGCAGCAAAATCGCTTCCATCCAATCTTCTTCTTTCTAATCCTTTAAATCCTGCGGCATATTCATAGGCATCCATAGCGCGCATTTCCTCGCCACTGGCGCTAATTCCCCAGTTATTATCTTGTACAAAATATATGATTGGTAGTTTTTTTAACACCGCCATTTGTAATGCTTCCGCAATTTCGCCTTCGGTAACAGAACCATCGCCAAGGCTACAAATAACAACTGGTTTTTCGTCAGGATTATTCAATCCTTGACTTTCTTTATAAGCTACTGCATGTGCCATGCCGGTAGTTGGAATGGCTTGCATTCCGGTAGCGCTACTTTGATGTGGCATTACAGGAATTCCTTCTCTGCGTAACGATGGATGTGAATAATAACTTCTTCCTCCCGAAAATGGGTCATCGGCTTTGGCCAATAACTGCAACATTAATTCGTAAGGAGTAATTCCAAAACCCAATAACATGCTTTCGTCACGGTAATATGGCGATGCAAAATCAAATGCTTTTAACTGAAATGCTAACGCTAATTGAACAGCTTCATGTCCTTTACTGGTTGAATGCACATATTTGGTAATGCTACGGTTAGCATCATAAATATCGGCCATGGCACGGGCCGTACACATTAATTGGTAAGCTTTTAAAATTACTGAATTTTCCATTGGTAAATAAGAACCGCAAGGATAATTATAAATTATGATTTTTGAATGATGATTTTTGAAGTCCCGACACATTGGGAAAGTATGAAGTATGAATGTTAAATTATGAATTGGGGAGTGGGAAATGAGGAGGATGACTGAAGAAGTAAGTGTTGTTAAAATGGAAACTCCTACTTACAGCAAGCAATATTAATAAATATTATTTGGTTAATATAAATAGGAGTTTCCAGCTGAACGACTGAATATAATATTTTAAAACTGTTTGATTAAATTTAAGTATTCAACACTTTTTTTTAGTTTGTATAAGGGAAGTGTCTCCATTAATTCTTTTGCTTTAACTTCGTCAATTCCTTTAAAAATTAATACAGCTCCATTTCTTGCTTGTCTTAAAAATAAATGTTCTAATACACCTTCCGCTTTCCACTTGGCTACAACTTCTTGTTCGTGTTTTATTATTTCTTGAAAATTACTTGGAATATTTTCCATGTCTAATGTTAAAATTGCTTGTATTCTGTTCATGGTTTATAATAATTAAAATAATTGTTATTTATAGTTTGGCTAAAAATGGATAATCTATGTAACCTTTATCTTGCCCGCCATACATGGTAGCTCTATCGGGTTGATTAAGTTCTGCATTTAGCTCAAAACGTTTTGGTAAATCAGGATTAGCTAAAAATAATGCACCAAAAGAAATCAATTTTGCAATGCCTTTTTCTAATTCTGCTTCGCCTGTTTCTTTAGTATAACCACAATTAGCAATAACAGTATGTTGCGTTAATTTGCCAAATGTTTCAATAGAATTTGCTAGATAATGCGGAAATTTATCGGCAGGGAAAGGAACATTCATAATATGAATATATGCCAATGGTAATTTATTCAATTCATTTATAAGTAAAGTAAATTGTTCAATTGGATTTTGATGAATAATATTATTGTAAGTGCTAGTTGGCGATAAACGAATAGCTACTTTATTATTTCCAATTGCATTCACTATTTCTTGCATTATTTCTACTACAAAACGATTGCGATTTTCGCTACTTCCACCATATTGGTCAGTTCGTTGATTAGCACTATCCGCTAAAAACTGATTTGGCAAATAACCAAATGCTGCATGAAGTTCTATTCCGTCAAAACCCGCTTCCATCGCATTTATAGCTGCTTGTTTATATTCGTTAACAATTTTTATTACTTCTTCAGTGCTTAATACTCTTGGAGTTTCATAATCTTTCATTCCTTCCATGGTAAAATGTTGCTGACCTTCTATTGCAATAGCTGATGGTGCAACTGGTTGTGCCCCATTTTTTACAAGTGAATGTCCTACACGACCAGTATGCCATAGTTGTGCATAAATAACACCTCCATTTTCATGAACAGCTTGTGTAACTTTTTTCCAAGCAGTAATTTGTTCTACTGTATATATGCCAGGAGTTAGCGGACTTCCTAAAGCTTGTTCGCTAATGTTAATAGCTTCACTTATTATTAAACCTGCACTAGCTCGTTGGGTATAATATTTTATTGTAGAATCACCTACAATACCATTTAGGTTGGCTCTAGAGCGCGTCATTGGTGCCATAACCATTCTGTTTTTAAGTATAGTATCACCTACTTTTATTGATTCAAATAATTTCATTTCTATATTTTTGATTTAATTAAGTTGCAAACTTACGTCCATTACTTTACTTTTGAAAGTAGTTACACTATTGTACAGTAGTAACGGAATGTAAAGCATTAAACAATATCAATAAGTTATGTCAAAAAATAAAATAATAGTTTCAGAAAAAACCTGCACTTTAAAAGATGTATTAGATATTATAGGAGGAAAATGGGCAATGCCTATTATTTATATTTTATCAAAAGGCAAATTACGTTTTAAAGAATTAGAAAGAAGTGTAGAAGGAATCAATACAAGAATGCTTGTAAAGGAATTAAAAAACATGGAAGCTAATGGAATTATTATTAGAGCAGTTTTTGCAACGGTTCCTCCTACTGTTGAATATACTTTAACAGACAAAGGTGAAAAATTATTGCCAAGTATTGTGTCATTGCATAATTGGGGTCAAGAGTATACTGTCTGATTAACTTATATCTTTATTTGTTTTGATAGGTTTTCCTAAATAGTAAAAAATCTATTTTTTAAATTAAAGTTATTTGCTTCTATAAGTTTAAAGTTTTGTGTTAAATAATTTGTTAAATAAACTTTGTTTTATTTAACAAATTATCATCAAGCGGGTTTCTCCGAATTTTTCTATTGGTGCACGGTGAACACAGGGAAGCACTTTGCTTTTAGGATAGTCAATGGCTAATCGCCATAAATGACCACGGCCTATGTTTATAGGACGTGCCGTTGGCAATGCTTGGTAATGTAAATCGTAAAAATGTTCTTTTAAAAATGAATCAAAACCTGCATCAGTTTTCCCATATAGTTTCTTTAGTTCAAGGCGTATTTCGGGAACAAGTATTTTTTGTTGTGCTTGTGAATTGGGTAATATTTCACTCGCCTCACCAAAATAAGTGCATAAAAAAGTATCGCTTGGAATTGGGGATCTATCTACGTGAAAGGAATATACATCGGTTGGAATTAAGGGATAAGCATCATCTCTATCATAACACTTAATTAAATTAAGGACTGGCGAAGCGCCATGAGTTTTTAAAATTGCTAAGTCGTTTAACAATATATTCCTTGCCAGCTGCCCTTGTTCTGTTAATTGAAGTTCACGAAGTTCTTCTTCCTCCAATTCTGCTATGTTTTCTGTGAGTGAAACTTTATTTACAATCTCAGAAAAATCACCTTGTAAATTACGCGTCCAGCAAAGTGCATTTACATCACCATGAAAAGGTGTAGCAATAAGTTCATTAAAACTGCTAACGCAAAGAATTTGATGATGATCGTTCAATAAATCTAACATGATGGTATTTATAAAAAAATATTTTATTGCATATGTTCGGAATTTTTATCGAGTAGTTAAAAAAAACTGAAGTAAAGCGTACATCAATTTACTTTTTCTAAATAATCTTTTACAACTGATGCCACACTATTTTTTGTTATTTTCTTAGCAATACAATATTTGCTAATTAACCAAACTTCTAACAATTTCGAACCTTTGCTTGCATTACAAGATCCACAACAAAGTGAAATATTTTCTGGCCCATTCATTCTAATGTCATTTATAATATGTTCCCAAGTTGGTCTTGATTTAAAAGATTTAGTTGAATCAGTGAATTGAATTCTACAATACACGCAACTTCTGTCACTATTTCTTACAATATCTTCAACTTCTTTTGGTATTCCCCATCGATTAGCCATTTATTAATTATATTATTATTATTCCATTTTAAAATCCTTAGTAACCTGCCCAAATGCCAATTCACAAGACTACGAATAATTAAGAACAGAAGTAATTTTCGTTTACTTAGTTTACTTCATTCCCCAATTTATCAATGGTTTTTTTAGCATTTGCCAACCTAACTTCTTTATTCTTTGTTATTAACCTATTAGTTGCCCATTTTTCTAATTTATGGTGAAGTGGAATTAAAATGGCCGCCAAACAAACCAATACCAACAACATAATTAAAGGAGTATGATTTGTTATCTCTTCTAAAAGTGGATGTAATAATAAATTGAGAAACTCAAAGATGATAAGTAATGCCATAACACCAAAAAACTCTATCACTTGTGTACTTGTAATAAAACTTCGACTAAGGAGTAAATACAGCGTAATAAATACAATTATTCCTAGTGCAATTAAAGCAAACTGAATGTTCTGTTTTTGGTGTATTTCCTCTTTTTCCTTTTCCGTTGCTAATTCCATTGTCCTAATATTAGCACTTTCAGTTAGGTCCTGCATTTGCTCATTTGCCATTTTACTAAAAAATGAATCATTTGCAACTTGAAAAATCTTTGCATATTTTAAAGTACTGTCACAGTTGTTTTTCTCATAAATTTCAGCAATCATTTTAGCTGGTTTTATACTTAAAGTAAAGAAAGAAGAATTTTGCATGTATCTCAAGGCTTTTTTTGCATAAAATAAGCAACTATCTTTTTGATTGCGGATGAAATAATGCTCCGCCATAGCTAAATTGGATGTAATTGTGGTTCGAACTAACTTCTTTTTTTCTGCATTCTCTACTCCCATATTACAGTATGTTTGACCTAATTGGAGGTTGCCTAATTTGGTATGAATAATTCCTAAATTCGAAAGTATATAGGATATATTTCTATAATCATTTGTTTTCACACTCAATTCATATGCCTTTTGCGAAAAAACTAATGCAGAATCTAATTGATTTAAATTGAGGTAAACAAAACCTAGATTCATATTTGCACCGATTATCGTTTTTTGATTATTTCCTATTTCACCATATTTAAGTGACGACAAATAAAATTTTAATGCTTCTTTCCAATTTTCACGATCTTTGTACAAATTTCCGATTGAATTTTTGCACCATGATAATAATTTCGCGTTGCCTTTTTTATCAGCCAAATCACAAGCAATTTGATGGTAGTATAAACTTTTTGCGCTTTTACCTAAAGAACGATAAGCAGCAGCTATCATACAATTTGAGAATGATTGTGTTATAATATCATTTGATTTCAATGCTTGCTTTAATATAATTTCTCCTAATACTAAAGATGCCCTTGGATTATTGGTATAAGAAGTATCATATACATAATCAATTAACGAATCAACTTTTACGTTTTCATCCTTGTATTCAGAAAATTTAAGAATTGATGCCGCAGCATTATCAATTTGTGCAAAGCACCATTGTGTGCATAAAAGCAAACAAAGTAATGGTATTATTTTTTTCATATTTTTTGGCTTCTTGCCACTTTTATTATTTACTACCGTTATTTCAGATTGCTTTATAACTATTCTATTCATCATGTTGGGTAATCAGCCCTTTGGTTTTCATGTATTGACTTATTTAAAACTTGCTCACTAAATAATTTTACCAGAATATTTTATTAAAACCTACCTAAATCTAACCATTTTCAGCTGATTTTAAGGGGTTTTATATTTTCAAACATATCTTTTATTTTCAACATAACTAATATTTCCCAACTAATTAAAACTTCACCAATTGCCCTAAGTGTTTTTTTATGGAAAAAATTAATAGTTGTTTTTGGCTAAATATATGATTTAAGTATACTAGAGACTCTCTTTTTCATTTTAAATTCGTAGTCACATTTACAAATACCATTTCACAAGACTACGAATAGTTGATGCACGGAAACACGGTAAAGCGGCACTGAAAAATGGGTAAGGGACACCGAAACTTGGGTAAGGGACACCGAAATGTAGTAAAGCGGCACGGAAATGTAGTAAAGCGGCACGGAAATACGGGTAAGGGACACGGAAAAATGGATATGGGACACGGAAATGTAGTAAAGCGGCACGGAATAGTGGGTCAGCGGCACGGAATATTAGTTTTTCCTACCCGCAAAATCATTTTGCCTACTTACCAAGGAGCAAATTAAAGCTGCATTTCAACTTTTATGGATACAGGCAAAATATTGTATAAAATGGTTCAGTGACCTTACCAATATTGAACAAAGGTTGATTCATTTAAAAAAAATTACAAATCACAAATCACCTTTAGTTTCTGGTGGTGCATTATAATTTGGAGCGAGGTATTGCCTTTCATTTCACCGTCTATATTTACTATTTGTGGCGTTTCGGTTTCTATTGCTATATGCTTTGCTTGCACATATTTTAATATTGGCGAACTCATGTGTTTGCCGCTAAATACTTTTGGAAAAAGCATTAACAACTGAAGTCTTGATGCTTTTTCAACAATTAAAAAATCAATCAATCCATCGTTTAACTTTGCCAAAGGCGCCATTTTCATTGCCTTGCCAGTGTAGCGGGTATTGCATGCAAACAGGAAACAATAATCATTAGCATGCACTTCATTATTTACAGTAATTTTGGCTTTAATAGTAGGGTTTGCCACTATTTTTATAAGTGATGCTATGGTGTAACGGGCAGCACCAAGCCACCTTAACTTTTCGGCCAATACATTAATATGCGCCACCAAACCACAACCCACTATATTAAACGACCAAATGCTAATTCCATTTGTTTTTACTTCAGCTATATCTATTAGTTTATTGGTTCCTGTTAATAATAATTGAGTGGCTTTTTTGCTTGTTAAGCAATCTAAATCGTAGTTAAACGCATTGCCAGTTCCACACGGAAAAAGCATAATTGGAACTGCTAACCAATCAGGCTCTTGCATTATGGCATTAATTACTTCGTGCATGGTTCCATCGCCACCTAATACTGCTATTTTGCTAATGTTACTTGCATTATATTTATGAACAAAACTTGCTAAATCACCAGTAGTTTTACTTACCAAAAGCGCAGTATCTAATCCATTTTGGTGCATTACTGCAATGGAGTTTTGCGCAGTGTTTAACGCTTTACCTTTTCCTGCAAAAGGATTTACTAAAAATAAAATGGAGCTGTTTTGTTTCATTAAACAATGCTATGATTTTTTTTGAATG
>CAIUQQ010000014.1 GCA_903901345.1 uncultured Bacteroidota bacterium
GTCTGGATATAAAATTGCGAAAATTAAATTTATCAATGAACTAGATAATGAACTACTAAAACAAATAATTATTGAATGTAATGGAGACCCTAATTTATTTATCCAAAAATATCAAATCTAATGTTTCGTACAGCCGTGTTTGCAAAACCGCACTGGCTGAAAACCGCACTGGCTGGCAAGTATAGTTAAAGGTAGTTTTACTCCTTTATCAGTTTTATTGCTTTAGCATGTTCGTGTTTTAAAATATAAATACCTTTTTCAAGACTTGAAAAATCTTGGTTTTCCAATTGATTTCCTTCATATATTATTTGTCCATATATGTTCCATAATTGGATTAATTCATGAGCATATCTATCGTTTAATTTTATTTTTGAAGAAAAAGGATTCGGATAAATATTCAAAGGTTTAGCATCATCAGATTCAAAAGTTTTTGTATTGGTAATGCATGTTCCAATTGTATAACTAAAAGCTACCGTTCCATTTTTATTATTCTCCAAAGTATCTTGAGGTAAATAGGCAAGTACATAGTTTACTTGCACGCAATCGGGCGAAACTTGAACGCTTAAATGCCCGGCACCAGCAAATGTATCTTTAGTATAAAAACTTCCCCAATCTGTTATTCCACTTTTATAAGTAGAGTCGGCAGCCATTGGAACTTCTTGATAAATGATTCCATCTAATGTTTCGTGTGCAAATAAATGATCGTGTCCTTGAAAGAAAATATTTACATGATTGTCGACCATTAATTGATGAACGGGCTTTGACCAACCTGGTCTATTTATATCAAACTTATATACTGGAGGACCGGTTTTTGAAACTTCATAACCTCCCCATTCAAAATATTTAGCCGAATTAATTCCTCCTCTTTGTTGGCCATTGCTGTGGTGAGCAAATACAAATTTGTATTTTGCTTTGCTGCTTTCCAACACATTTTTAAACCAAGAATATTGCGGAAGTCCCAAACTCCAATTCCATTTTTTAGGATTCACACTGGTATCGCATTGGTCTCTATAGCTATCCAATACTACAAAAAGTGCATCGCCCCAAGTCCATGAATAATAATTTTCAGGCTTTCCCATTCCAAAATTTTCTTCCACATTATTTCCCGAATAAAATGCATTAGGACTCGGATTGGGGTAATAAAATTTTCGCCATAAGGTGGCATAAGTAGCAATGTTATTTGGAGGAGTTTGATTCAATAAAAAATCATTTTCCCCTTCATGATTTCCTAAGCAAATAAAGAATGGAGAAGAGCTGCATAGTGATGTTAAATATTGTCTGTAAAACAAATGTTTGGCTTTCATTTGCGCACTCGTTGTAGTATTTGGTGTGTGGTCATCGCCAAAAATATCACCCAATGAAATCATAAAGTCACCTGAATCTTTTTTCTGATTGGCTAAATTGATTTGATACAAATTAGGCGATCCCTGCGATGGGTCGTACAAATGTTCATCGGCTTCAATGGTAAATGTATAACTACTTCCTATGCTTCTTTGTGTTTGAAATAAATGGATGTTTCCAAATAAAAAATTAGAGCTGCTTCCAATTGCTTTATAGCAAGTTCTATAATAATATTTAGTATTTGGAATTAAACCTGTAAAATCTATTTCTAGTGGCGTATCTATAGCTGCTGAATAAGTTGGTGTTTTAGAGTTTAATGCATTTAAAGTAGTTCCGTATTCCCAATATACAGTTACATTTTGGTTAAATAAAATGCTTATAGTAATGGTAGAATCAGTAGGACGACCCAATATTTCGTTAAATGTTTGTGCATTTACTCCAAAATTTATTAAGGATAAATAGAAAATAAAATAAAGTTTTTTCATCAATAATTAGTGCTTCAATAATAGCTTTCCCGCTGTTTTGGATTTGCAATCCAAATCATTTACTAAAAGGATTTGTAATCCGCTTTTTACCATTCCAACCATAATGCAAATATATTAAAGGCATTGCTGTTTTACGCATTGCAAATGCTTTTAGTATTTAAGTGCGGTTTGCAAAACACGGCTGTACGAAACAATACTTATTAACAATATTTCTGTTTATAAGGAATGTTTTAGGATTTATAATTAATTTTTGAATTTTGGAACTTGCGGCAAATAAA
>CAIUQQ010000015.1 GCA_903901345.1 uncultured Bacteroidota bacterium
AGTTAAAAAATCAACAAATATAATTGCGAAAGCAAATACTAAAAAGTCAGTTAAAGTAATTGCTAAAAAAGCATTGCCAGTAAAAACAGTTAAAAAATCAACAAATATAATTGCGAAAGCAAATACTAAAAAGTCAGTTAAAGTAATTGCTAAAAAAGCATTGCCAGTAAAAACTGTTAAGAAAGCAACTAAAGTTATAGCGAAAGTAATAGTTAAAAAAGCAATAGTTAAAAAAGAAATTGTAAAGCCAATAGTTAAGCCGGCTAAAGTGTTAAAAGTAAAGGAAGTTAAAGTTGTAACTAAAATAATAAAGCCTACACTTAAACAAATTGCTAATGATAAGAAACCTGTTATAGTTAACAAGCCTTATGTACCAAAAGAAGTACATAAAAAAGCAGTTTTAATTTCAAAAACTAGGGCTGAGAAAAAGCAAGAATTAGAAAATAATGCTCCTGCACCATACCGTTTTGAAGCTAAAGCATTAGAAATGGCAACGGAAGCTAAAAGATACAGTGATGCTGATTTAGCTGAATTCAAAGAAATTATTATTTCGAAAATGACTTCAGCAAAATCTGAATTAGCGAACTTGTTAGACCAAATGCAAAACCCAAATGCAAACGGTGGAAATGATACTGATAGCAGTTATCAAACTTTGGAAGATGGACAATCAAGCAGCGAAAAAGAACAGTTAAGTCAATTAGCCGCTCGTCAAAGAAAGTTTATTGAAAACTTAGACAATGCATTGTCAAGAATTGAAAATAAAACTTATGGAATATGTAAAGTTACTGGTAAATTAATTGCCAAAGAACGCTTACGTGCTGTTCCTCATACTACTTTAAGTATGGAAGCTAAACTTCAACAATATAAATAATTATAATATTTTCAAATTTAATAGAGACGTAATTAGGTTTGCGTCTCTGTTTTTTTAAATAAACAATGAAAAACAAATTTCTTTATTACCCTATCATTATAGGTATTTTGCTTTTAATAATTGACCAATGGAGCAAAGTTTATGTAAAAACACATTTTAACTTAAGTGAAGAAGTTAATGTAATGGGTTCTTGGTTTAAATTACATTTCCTAGAAAACTATGGAATGGCATTTGGAATTGAATTTGGGGGAAGTTGGGGTAAAATAATTCTTACCTTATTTAGAATTATTTTTTGTGGCGTAATCATTTATTATATCAGCACTTTAATAAAAGCAAAATCTCATTTGGGTTATACCATTAGCTGGACCATGATATTGGTAGGAGCTTTAGGAAACATTATTGACAGTGTTTTTTATGGTGTATTGTTTTCTGCTAGCGATAATTGGAGTTTAGCTCAGTTTATGCCTGCCGGTGGTGGTTATGCTACTTGGTTTCATGGTTCAGTGGTTGATATGCTTTATTTTCCATTGGTAAGAGGAACTTTTCCTGCTTGGTTTCCAATGTGGGGTGGCGAAAGTTTTGAGTTTTTTCGACCAGTTTTCAATGTGGCTGATGCAACGATTAGCATCGGTTTTGTTTTGATACTTTTATTCCAAAATGATTTTACCAAACAAAATGCTCCGAAAGAGGATGTTGTTTTGGAAGAATAGGCAATTGGCAATTAGCAATGGGCAATTTGCTCACGATGCATCGGGAGGCAATTTGCAATATGAGTAGTACAAAATCAAATATCAAAATTAGTAAAGCTAAAGCAAAACAACTTTTTCAAGAAGGTTATGAATTAGCTTTTGAGTCTAAAAAGAAAATAAAACCTTGGGATAAAATATTTGATTTATGGAATATTGCTGCCAATGCTGAAAACACAAGAGCTCAGTTTTATTTAGGAACTTGTTATGATTTAGGAAAAGGTGTTGTCAAAAATTTATCAGAGGCGTTTAATTGGTACATGAAAGCTGCTCAAAGAGGAATGATGGAAGCTCAATATAATATTGGTTTTTTTTATAAAGAAGGCGAAATAGTAAAACAAGACTTTAAAAAAGCTGTTTATTGGTATTCATTGGCTGCCAAACAAGGAGATATAGAAGCTCAAAGAGACTTAGGCTATTGTTTCTTTTATGGAGAAGGTTTAAAACAAGATCATTTAAAAGCAATTTATTGGTATAAAAAAGCTGCTAAACAAGGAGATGATAAGGCGCTTTATAATTTAGGCTTATGTTACGAATTTGGTGATGGCGTAAATCAATCAATTCGATGGGCCAAGTATTATTTTAATAAAGCAAGTAAACTCGGACATAGAAAAGCAACCAATAAATTAAAGAAATTATAGGTTAGATTTTATCAAGAAAAAAATCACAAATCACAAATCACAAATCAAAATATATGGAATTTCAATTTATTACAGTGAATGAATCGTATGCAAAACACATTGCATTGATTCAATTAAATAGACCAAAAGAATTAAATGCGCTGAATTTACAATTGATGTTGGAGCTTAAAAGAGCTTTTCAGCTCCTTGATGATAACGATGAAGTTCGTTGTATAGTAATTACTGGAAACGACCAAGCTTTTGCTGCTGGTGCAGATATCAAGCAAATGGAAAATAAATCAGCCATTGATTTATTGAAAATTGACCAATTTGAAACATGGGATCAAATCCGTAAAACTAAGAAACCCATCATAGCGGCTGTTAGTGGTTTTGCTTTAGGCGGTGGTTGCGAATTAGTAATGACTTGTGATATAATTATTGCCAGTGAAACTGCAAAATTTGGACAGCCAGAAATAAAGTTAGGAATTATGCCTGGTGCTGGTGGAACACAACGTTTAACAAAAGCAGTTGGAAAAGCATTGGCAATGGAAATGGTTTTAACAGGTAAATTTATTAGTGCTGAGGAAGCCTTAGCCAGTGGATTAATAAACAAAGTTGTTCCAATAGAATTGTATTTAGAAGAAGCTGTAAAAATGGCAAAAGAAATAGCAACACAAAGTCCTATAGCTATCAGATTAGCAAAAGAAAGTGTGTTAAAGGCATTTGACAGTAGCTTACAAGAAGGATTGTATTTTGAACGCAAAAACTTTTATATGTGTTTTGCTTCCGAAGATCAAAAAGAAGGAATGAAAGCTTTTGTAGAAAAGCGCAAACCGGTATTTATTGGTAAATAAAATTTCAGCATTATAATAACAAAAAAGCCCAATTTGAAACTTCAAATTGGGCTTTTTTGTTATTATAAATGTTATTCTGTAATTATAACAAATGGTATTCTTGCAATAGTTGCACCATTGGTATTTAACACTAAATGGTAAGTTCCTGGAGAAATATTTAAACCATTTACTTCAATGATATCATTGTTAGATTTAACAGCAAAGTTTGATTTGTAAATTTCTCTACCAATCATGTCTACAATAATTAAATCGCCATTAGCAGCACTTATATTATTTACTTTCACTTTAAAAGCACCTTTATTAGGATTAGGATACATGTTTATTTCAGCATTGTTTTTGTTTACATTTAATACATTAGTAGAATTACTAACACTTTCATAAATTGTTTGAATAGTTTCAATATTACTGTTATGAGAATTTATAAATGGAGGATTAGGAATAACAGTAACAGTTTTACTAGCTTCACCATAGCAACCAGTATGCGTAGTTAATTGAACTATTTTTACAGTGTAAGTTCCTGCGGCAGCATACATTTTACTATATATATTGGTATAATTAGAACCTGTTCCGTCACCATAAGTCCAGCTTGGAGCGCCTGCACAATATAAAACAGGATTGTTAGTTGAGCTATTGGTAAAAGTAGGAATATAACTAAAATCGTTTGTTAGTAAAACTTGACTAATGCTAGGAGAAATTGAAAAATCAACAGCAACACGGCCATTACTGCCAGAATTATTAGAGATATTAACTACCTGATAAGCACTTGAGGCGCATCCTATAGCATTAGTAATTGATAGCGTAATAGTTTTGTCACCTCCTTCATTGTAAAAATGAGTAGGGGCCACTTCATTTGAGAAATTACCATCGCCAAAATTCCAAGCATAAATATTTCCAGTTCCGGTAGAAGAATTAACGGTAGTAACAAAATTACCACAATTACCAGAAATAACAGCACTAAATAATGCTTGATAACTACCAATAACGGCTGCAGATGTAACAGCAGTAGTAGCAGTACTGCTACAACCTAATCCAGTAGTTACTGTTAATGAAACGGTATAGTTACCATCCATACTATATGTTTTTAAAGGATTTTGTAAATTAGAAGTAGTAGGAATTGTTTCACCAAAACTCCACAAATAAATAGGAGAGGTTCCAACTGGAATAGTTGATATACTGCTAAATTGAATAGTATTTCCACAACCAACACCACCAACAAAAGCAATAGCTGCTACTGGCGCATCTACAATATTAATAGTTTGTGTTGTTACAGCATTGCAACCAGCACTAAAACTAGCTGTTAATGTAACAGTATAATTTCCATTAGCATATAAATGTGCAGGAGCGGTATTGCCTGTATAATCAGCAGAACCATCACCAAAATTCCAAACATAAGTAGCACCAATTTCTATATTTGTATTGGTAAATATTATTGATTTACTACAAGAACCATTACTAAAAATAAATGAAGGAATAGGAATTTGACTTACGTTAACTGCATAGGTAGCACTGGTACAAGCACCAATGGAAGTAGTGTAATTAGTATTTGTTACTGGAGTTATGTCAATATTACAAGTAACAGCACTATTGCTCCAAATAGCAGGACTGGTAACACCAGCAGCTACACCCAAATAAACTTCAAAATTATCAATAGACCAGCTTTCATTACAAACATTTTCTAATCCTAAAGCTTCTAAAACAATATTTAAAGAACTAGCAGAATGAGGAACTATTTTAGAAATATGGTATTTAGATGATAATGCACCACCATTATGGTTACAAACAGTAGGTAATGTATTAGAAAGTGCAGCTGTTCCATTTGCATTGTTTGCAGTTACATTATTTGGATATGCTTGAGACCGATAAGAGAAATTAGAGAAAGTAGTATTCAATACATTATTTCCATTAACAGACATACTCCAAATGTCGGGTCCGTTAGTATTATCATTGCCATCCCAAGTATCATGAATGTATAAATCAAATTCTACCTTTACATAATTATGAGCAGATAAGCCTGTTTGGTTATAAGCAGCTTGTTGGCTCCCTAAGTATCCTAAAACACTTGAGCTATTATATGATTTAAGAGCAGGAACATTGGCAGGAACTAAATCAGGGAAAGACCAAGCCGAACCTATTGCAGTATTAAAATCATTGCTATGACTTAAAGTGTAATTCACTAAACCACTACCCAAACCATTACAAGCACTTAAAAGGGTAGGTGTGGCAGTATTACTACCAATTTGAATATCCATATTGTCAATAGACCAACTTTCGTTACAAATTTCTTCTAAGCCCATGGCTTCTAACACCAAATTGATAGCACTTGCAGTATGAGGAACAATTTTTGAAATGTGGTAAACAGAACTAAGTGCACCACCATTGTGGTTACAAACAGTAGGTAAATTATTTGAAACTGCATTTGTTCCATTTTGATTGATGGCAGCAATATTGCCAGGATAAGATTGTGTTCTAAATGAAAAATTAGAGAAGTTAGTATTAATAATACTGGCACCATTTAAATCCATTTTCCAAATATCTTTTCCAATTAAACTTCCACCAATACTATCAGTAGAATTACCATCCCAAGAATCGTGTAAGTATAAATCAAAATCTATTTTTATATAATCGTGAGATGCTAATCCAGTTTGTGAATAAACAGCTTGTTGGTTTGTTAAATAACCCAAAATTTTACTTCCATTATAACTTAGCAATGCAGGTACATTATTAGTTACATTAGCAGGAAATGTCCAAGCTGAGCCAATTGAACTTTCAAAGTTGTTATTATAACTAGCATTGTATGCAACTGCATTTGCATTACCTAAAACTTGGTTTGCTGTTAATTGTAACGTAGTACCTATACAAATAGGATTTGGTAAAGTAGCAGTAATTAATACTGGAGGGCTAATACTAACTGTTTTAGTTTTTATACCTCTACTGTCACTACAATTTCCAATAACTGAAGTAGCTACTACCATTGCATTAAAGTCGCCATAATTAGCATAACTATTTCCAACTATATCAGTTAATGTTGCTGACGTAGTAGCAGCACCTGTCATAGTCCAAGCATAAGTCATGGCGCCACCACTAGCTAGTGTACTTGCGTTGGTAAAGTGATAACTATTACTTGTAACACATTGGTTAACGGTATTAATATTAAAGTCTGCTCTTGGAGTTGGGTTAACTATAATATTTATAGTATCGGAACAAGTACCTAATGTGGCAACAAAATAAGTATTTACAATAGGAGAAACTAAAATAGAAGTACTTGTAACTGCAGGATCAGTCCAAACTATATTACTAGCAGAAGTTTGAGATCTATATTGAACATCAAAATTATCAATTGACCAACTTTCATTACAAATATTTTCTAGTCCCATGGCTTCTAATATTACATTTAAGGAAGCTGAAGTGTGAGGAATAGTTTTAATAATATGGTATTGAGAACTAAGCGAACCACCACCCAAGTTACAGGCAGTAGGTAATACATGCGTAATAGAACTAGTGAAACTGGCATTGCTAGCAGAAAAATCATTAGGATATGATTGAGTAGTAGAGTTCCAAGTTTCATTACTAAAAGTAGTGTTTATTTTGTTTACACCATCTACCGTCATGCTCCACATATCTGGTCCACTAACTACACTGTTACCATCCCAAGTATCGTGAATAAATAAGTCAAATTCA
Organism: uncultured Bacteroidota bacterium; assembly: GCA_903901345.1. Classification (GTDB taxonomy): domain Bacteria; phylum Bacteroidota; class Bacteroidia; order UKL13-3; family UKL13-3; genus JAAFJM01. The sequence continues at coordinate 6,770 of CAIUQQ010000015.1, forward strand.
ATGGTAACAAAATCATGGTTAGGAATACCTGATTTGTTAAATATTACTTGTTGATTGCTTAAGTATCCAAGCACATTATTGCCATTATAACTTTTAATAGTTGGAATATTTGCTGGAACAGCAATAGGGAAAGTCCATTCGCTGCCAATAGTTGAATTAAAATTATTAGTATAAGTATTGGTATATGCAGGTGAGCTAAAACTTTCTGTAGCATTAGTACAAGTAATAGTAGTTGATGTACCTTCACAAATAGTGTTTAAAACTGGCAAAGCGTTAGACGATAATATTGGTTTTGGTCTAATGGTAATTATTTCCGAACCAGTTGCAATACTTGAACAATGTGTTGAACTAGCATCTACTACATTTAATAAATTATAAGTAAATGTTCCAGCTACATGAGTTGGAGCGGGTAAATTAACCGAATTATTTAAAGCAGAAGCTGTTGAAACTGTTAAATCACTTCCACCATTTATATTATAAGTAAAAGTATAAGGAGCTGTTCCGTTAGCACCTGTAAAAGTTAATAATGGGCTAGGAGCATCTTTACATACAGAGTTAGTTCCAATAATACTAGCTGTAGGAATAGGATTTACAACCACATTGGTAGTTGGGTTATAAGTACAATTATTTGCATCAGTTACAGTAACAGTGTATAAGCCACTCATTGCAACTGTAGCATTGATGCTTACTGTACTTGCTAATGCAGCACTTGTATAAGTATTTGCACCTGACCATGAATAAGACAATGAACCTGTTCCACCTAAAATTGTACCACTTAAAGATAATGTTGTATTAGCACAAATAGGTCCGTTATTACTAACTGTTCCACTTAATGCATCTGGCTGATTAATGGTAACAACTGATGAAGTTGACAAACAAGCATTGGCATCTTTTACAATTAATGTATAAGGATTTGGTGCTAAACCTGCAAACATATTGCTTACTTGGTAAGCACCACCATTTGAATATTGTAAAGCACCAGTACCACCAGTAGCAACTATAGTTATTAGTCCATCACTTTGTCCAAAGCAAGTTAAATCAGCACCATTATAAGTTAGTTTTGTTGCTGAATTAATGATTGGTAATAAGGTTACTGTTCCACTTACTGCTACATTTTTAGTTGTTGCTCCTAAAGAAGTACAAGCAATATTACCCAAAAGTGTTCCAATAGCTGCATTTGTTAAACGAACATATATAGTTGTAGAACTAACTGTTCCACCACTTTGAGTTAATGTTACTGTTGATGCAAAACCAACACCTGATATAGTTGAAACTTCATATCCAGTTGGAGGTGTAACAACTATGTCTGTTGTTAAATTAGAACCGCTTACTGAAAAACTTTGTGCTGTAGATACTAATCCTATACAAGCTGTAAATGCACTTAAAGTACCAGATGTAATAACTGTTGGATTTAAAGTAGTAGCTGAACCATAATTATAATGATGACCACCTGTTCCTGTTACGGACAATTTATCGGCTCTTACTCTATAATAATGATTTGTACCTGATGCTAATCCCGTTAACACTTTAGTGGTTCCTAAAACGGTGAATGGAGAACCTGAAATAGCTGAAGCAAATGTTGATGATGTTGAAACATCTAAACGGTAACCATTGTCAACTGTTCCTATAACAGGAGCTGTCCAATTAGCTGTAAAACTAGATCCAGTAATGCTTGTAGCAGCAATAGGAGTTGGCACAACCATAGCATAACTTTCAACCCAATTAGAATTTGAACCAGTTAAATCAAAATTGTTTAATATACCATTGTTGGCATTGGTTGTTAAGTCAGTTAAAGTGTTTAATCCTGTATTTGTTCCATCGGCTATTCCATTATCAAAATTATAATAAGCTAATAAACCAGTTGAAGTTCCACTAATTGTATTATACATATTGGCTTGTAATTCCGAAAGTGTTCTTGCTGTGTTCCAAATACGTACTTCATCAATTTTTCCTCCAAATATCTCAGCCGGTTTACTTGTTCCAATTCTAAATGGTTGATTGTCGGAAGGGAAATTTCCAGATTTTAATATGGAATTCTCTAAAATACCATTTCTGTAAATTTTCATTGTTGTTCCATCCCAAGTACAAGCTAAGTGAACCCATTGATTAGTTGTAAAATTGGTAGTGCCACTAACGGATGAATAACCAGCATTGGTTGTACCATTACTTATCCAGAATACAGGCAAACCAGAATTGTCAAATCTTAGCATAAACTGCATTTTATTTCCACCATCATAATTTCCTAAAACAGTTTGAAAACCATTACTAGATGTTAAGTTTCGTAAATTAACCCATGCCTCAACCGTTATTGTATTGGTGCCTGTTAGTGCATTATTAATACTCACACCATGTTCTGTATAATCATTTGTACCATCAAAACTAATTGAATTGCCTGGAGGTGTTATTCTAGGTAATAAAAGTCCGTCATATACATTCAAGTAAACTTGTCCGTTTGTGCCTGTATAAGCAACTACTACATCTTGTGTGTTTGTATTTATAGCAATATTATGTAAAGAGGCATTCGTTATTGTAATTGCAGAAGCAAAACTAGATCCTAAATTTTGACTTACTTTAAATTCTACGTCTGAGCCTGATGGATAACCATCAATCACATCACCCAAATCGTCAGCTGCTAATGTTCTTGTTGTAGTTCCAGAATTATTAGAAAATGTTAGTGAGGTAGTTACCCCATTTGTACAATTAATTTTTTTAGCTGCGTTAGTTGGTGAAAAAGAACCACCAGAACTAAAAATAAATGAACCAAGACTTCCAGCACTTAAGGTATAACTTGAATAATATATAGAACCAGTTGGTGATAAAGAAGAAAATGATACTCCTGAATTTGTACTTTTATTCAAAAATAAAGTAGGATTATCAGAACCTACATAAACATCGCCATTGGTTTGGTCGGCAAAAATATCAGAATATGCACTTCCACCTGTAGCAGTTGATGTTAAAAAAGTACCTGAACCATTTGAATTATTCCTGTATACGGTAGAACTTCCTGAATTTATTATATATACATTAGAACCATAGCTAGCTATGTGAGGAGTAGGACCAAAACCTACAGTATTTGTTGTAAATGAAGAACCACCATTGGTACTTATATATAATACACTATTGTGTGCAACATAAATAGTACCATTGTTAGCCATATTAACTTCACATTCTCCTGTTGTAGTTGAAGTTAATTGAACACTAGCTGAAAATGAAACACCTCGGTTTGTACTTTTAGCAAAACGAACACCCGAACTACCAACGAAAACAACCCCGATAACGCCTGATGTATTTACAGACACATTTCGACTTGTACTTGATTGGCCAATGTTATTACTTGTACCAACATCACTTACCAATACACCTGAACTTAATTGTGCAAATGATAACGTGGAACAACAGATTGTAAAAAATAAAAATTTTATTTTAAGTAAATTATTTCTCATATTTATTTTATTTATAACTGTAAGTAATTTATTGAAAGTACTATTTTAGTATCTTTTAAAGATTTAGGAATCTCCTCAATTAATACATAATTATAACCCGAAGAACATACACCTTCCATTTGGGCAAATGGAATAAGTTTTAAATTTTTAGCATCTGAAACTTCCCAAAGTTTATATGAAATATTAATTGTATTTGCAGTTAAGTTTTCTATTTTCAATTTATATGAATCTTTACCGTCACATATCATTCTATGATAGTAAACTTTTATTTTATTGTCAGAATAGCCTAATTCCCAATTATTATCATTGGTCAACATTGGATTTGCTTTCCCTGAAAATACTTCCGTTTTTTTACAATTTAATATTTCATTTGTCAGCCGTGCTGAAAAGACATTGGTGCTTCCAAATGCCATAATGAAACATAGCAATAAAGCGGGTAGTGAAATCAATTTAGATTTCGTTTTTTGTAGGTAATTTTTCATATTTTATTATTTTATTTTGTTCGATTCAACTTGCTTTAAATAGGAAAAATATATTCTTAGCAACTTCCAAATATGTTTGTTAAGTTTGACTGATATATTAAAATTATATAACTTGTGTTATTTTTATTTTTTTGGAAGCATAGCAATTTAAATAGTGAAATAAAGTATCCTGTTTTTACTTTTTTACTTGTTGCGAGTATTCGTGTTACGAGTATTCGGGTTGCGAATTATAAGAATTCAAACATCAACAAACGTCATGCTGAGGAACGAAGTATCTCCCTGCTCTTTGCATCATTATTTTATAAAAAATACCAGCCCATCATGTTTCATTTTTTTTTAAGGTATTTATTTATGTAATGCTAATATTAAATAAATTTAATATTATTGCAATGCTTTAAAATGTATTAATTCAATGAGTGAAAAACAATCAACCCGCAGAAAATTCTTACAATATCTTGGCCTAACAGCTGGTGCCACTATTATAACTGCAAGTGCTAGTGCTGCAGGTTTTGATTTAGAAGAAATTAAAAAACTTACTCCTCCTCAACAAGTGTTTATGGTGGAATATGAGCAATGGATGAATGATTATATTAAAGTTATTCGTGAACAAAAAAATGATCCTACTAACATTATTTACCATCAACAATTAACAGAATTATCGGCTAAGGCAGAAGCTTTTCAACCTGTTCTTGCAGAAATGATGAAGGACCAAACTTTTGCTTTAATTTATAGAGTTTCAATTGAAAAACTGACAAAAGAGATTTAAGAGTTACGAGTTACGAGTTTCGAGTTTCAAGAATACATACATATGCTATCGCAAGTGTTAAGCATCGCAAAGCGATTGTCACTTGTGATGATAAATAATAAAAGTTTGAAACTTATAAATACCGTTGGCTAAAGCCAAACGGAAATGGATGCTTTTGTTTATGTATTAAATCTCTCCCCGCACATATTCTGAACCACGTTTATAGGATTAAATGATTTGCAGGATTTTGCTTGTAGTTTTCGGGTTTTGTCCGTGGTTGAATTCTATGACAAAAGCAAATAATTTTTATATGGTTCGTTATTTTCTATAACAGAACAATAGCAATCAAACTAATCCTATAAATCATAGTTCAGACTTTGGATTAGTCTGAATTATGATTATTGAGATTTATATAATTAAGGTAAAATACGATAAAGAATTAAAGCAATCCTCTTGCTAGCGCTAAATGGAGGGATTGAATCATTTTTCATGATAAATTAAAATAGCATTTTTTATTTATGAATATATACCCTAAAATATCTGCCAAACACTAAAATTAGCCAGCATACCATGTCATAAAAAAATAGGATAGGAGGAAATTTTTTTTAAATTTAGACGTAAAAACATGACACGCAAAAAAAAATATGACATGTACAACCGATAGACCTTGTCACCCAACCGATAGACCTTGTCACTCAACCAATAGACCTTGTGACTCAACCGATAAAGTTTGTTACCTTCCACCAAAATCATGCATTAGCCTAGTGCGGGAAATTTTAGAGACGCAATGCTTAGCGTCAAACAGTATACATCCTGCAAAGAAAAATGTTCACTAAATTAATGTTGATGCCGCTATGCTAAAACAATAAAGGGCAGAGGAGTGGATTGGTGAGGACACCACGGACAAATATCGAAAGCCCTGAAAGGGCAAAATATCATAACAAAGGGTGAAGCCCTATGAATTAAAAAACAGTGGATTGGTGAGGAAACCACGGACAAAAAGATGCGAGCGATTGCGGAAAATCCTGCAAATCATTTAATCCTATAAATCATAGTTCAGACAATGTTCGGAAACTACATACTTCTTAATAAGGAAGGGCTGAGGTAGGTATTTATTGCAAGCAAGTATGCTAACAATAACGCCTGCAATTACTTTATATTTCTATTTACTAATATTCAAATAAATCATCACAGGCAAATGGTCGCTGTAGCCGTTTAAATATTTGTTACCAACAAAAGTTCTAAAAGGATTGCCTTTATATTTTTCCGCAGTTTCTAACATAAAATCTTGCTTATAAACTTGCGCTGATTCCTTTATAAATTGTACTTTCGATTTATCGTTTAACAAATTGGCACTGATAATAATTTGGTCTAACATTCCCCATTTACCTTGGTATTTGTGGCTTCCTTGCTCATCCATTGCCAAAGCATACATGGTGTTAAACAATAAATTGTTTTTGGTTTGGCTAATGGCTCCAGTAGCACCTAGCGAAGTAATAACCGATAAGTTAGTAGGCTCATCGTTCAAATCGCCCATTACTATAATATTTGCTTTCGGATTAGTTTTATAAATATCATCACATATTCTGCGCACTTCACTGGCCACAAACTTGCGTTTAAATTCACTTTCGTTTTCTCCTTCTCTGCGGCTTGGCCAATGATTTACCAAAAAATAAACCTTCTCGTTATTCAATAAAGTAATTTCTGCCAATAATATATTTCTGGTATGGTCGCCACCTAATCCTTCTCTGTCTATAACAAAAGTTTTTCCTGTAGCCGCTTTCACTAAACTACTTTTGTATAAAAATGCATTGTCGATTCCACGTTCATCTTCACCTTCAAAAAATATTGGTTTGTAAGCAAATCCTTTTAACTGATTGTTTTTGCTTAAATCAACCAAAGCATTGATACTTTCTACTTCGCACATGCCAATAAAATCAACGCCTTTGCCTTCATTCATGCTGGCAATAACTTGTGCCATGTGATTTAATTTGTTGGTGTATTTTTCAGTATTCCATTTGTATTTACCTTCCGGTAAAAACTCTTCATCGTTTTTATTTGGATCGTTAATGGTGTCAAACAAATTTTCTTGATTGTAAAAAGCTACACTAACTTTTTGTTGTGCGTTTGCAATAAAAATAACTGATAATAATGCGGTGGTATAAATTGTTTTAAGCATAGGGCAAATGTATGTTTTTAAGTTTTAAGTTTAAAGTTTTAAGTTTAGAGTGTTTAAGTGTTTATGTTTATAGTGTTTAAGTTTAGAGTGTTTAAGTTCAGAGTGTTTAAGTTTTAGTCGGTTTAGTATTTATATGATTGATTATAAAGTGAGAAAATATTTTTTTATTTTTTTAAAACAAAATACCCTTTTTTTGAATTACTATTAATACTTTTACCACTAGTAAATATGCATCATGAAAGGTTTTTTATTTTCAAAATATATTCCCAATAATACCAAAGGCACTTTGTATGACCAAATGCTAGAATTGTTTTTGCAAATGATGCAACATACAAACGGTGACGTAGCCGAAACTTTGGATTGGATGAATGAAGTAGACAGAAAACACCATTTTACCAATAATGAATATGGCATGGGAAATTTTATACAAGACTTAAAAGACAAAGGCTTTATAAAAGAAAATGCTGTGAATGGCGATTTTACTCCAACCGGAAAAACCAATCAAACGATTAGAAAAAAGAGTTTAGAAGAGGTATTTGGTAAATTAAAAAAAAGCGGTCCTGGCAATCATAAAACTAAGTTTACCGGCATGGGCGATGAAACCAATAGCGATATTCGTAAATATAGTTTTGGCGACCATATAGACCAAATAGACATGACTGCAAGTTTGCATAATGCACAAGTAAATCATGGAATAGAACACTTTAATTTAACCGAAAATGATTTAGAAATTCGGGAACGCGATTTTAAAACTCAAACATCTACTGTGTTAATGATTGACATTAGTCACAGCATGATATTATATGGTGAAGACCGCATTACGCCTGCTAAAAAAGTAGCTATGGCATTGGCCGAATTAATTAAAACAAAATACCCAAAAGATACTTTAGATATCATTGTTTTTGGAAATGATGCTTGGCCAATAGAAGTAAAAGATTTACCTTACTTACAAGTGGGTCCATACCACACCAATACCTATGCAGGTTTGGAGTTGGCTATGGATATATTACGAAGAAGAAAAAATGCCAATAAACAAATATTTATGATTACTGATGGCAAGCCAACTTGTTTAAAAGAAGGCAATGGCTACTATCAAAATAGTTTTGGTTTGGATAGAAAAGTAATCAATAAAACCTTAACCATGGCCGCTCAAGCTAGGAGAATAAATATTCCTATTACTACTTTTATGATTGCTACCGATCCTTATTTGCAGCAATTTGTAAGAGAGTTTACGCAAGTAAATAATGGTAAAGCATACTTTAGCGGATTAAATGGATTAGGCGATTTTATATTTGAAGACTTTGAACGCGGGAAACGGAAAGCGGTTAAATAATTTTTTATTTATGATTTTTGAATTATGAATTTTGAATGAACTCAATAAGCAATAGACAATAAGCAATAGACAATATATAATCTTCCA
>CAIUQQ010000016.1 GCA_903901345.1 uncultured Bacteroidota bacterium
CAAATAAAGTTATAAATTATATATTCATTAGTCAATAATATTATTTGTAAATGATAATTGACATAAACAAAAAGTGTTTATGTTTTAGTAGGCAAAGTACTTTATTATATATTGGTAATAAGTAAATTGTATTATAATTTTAACATCAGGCATTATTTATATATTTATTATAGTTGCTATGGTTTAAGTTTTACAATTACCCTAAATATTTGTTGACTTTAATCATTTTATTTTTTGAAGTTCGTTTTTGGTTAATCAAAAACTAAGAAACATTTTTGTATTGTTAATAAGCATACTATTAATTTTAATGCTATGAAAGAAATTCTTGCCCCAACAGACTTTTCAAAACAAGCAAATAATGCGGTAAATTATGCTGCAGAAGTTGCCAAACTTACCAAATCGAAATTGGTACTACTGCATGTTTATAGCTTACCATTAATAACAGGTGACGTACCTGATTTTATGCCAATTTGGAGCGATGTAGAAAAGGAAAGCATGGAGGAATTAAATAAGCTCCAAAAAATGTTAAACATATTATATGGCAAAAGTTTAAAAATTGAATGTGTTTGCAAAATGGATTATTCAATAGAAGAAGTTATTAAGCATTACATAGCTGAAAAAAAAATTGACTTGGTAATAATGGGAATGCGCGGTGCCGGTTATTTAAGCGAAAAATTATTAGGCAGTGTTACCACCTCATTAATATTACAATCAAACTGCCCAGTATTGGTAATAAATGAGAAAGTGAGTTTTAAAAAAATAAAGAAAATGGTATTGGCCTACGATTATGAAAACAGCATAAATAAAGCGGTACTAGCTCCACTAATAGAATTTTCGAAATTGTTTAATTCGCAGCTATTTGTGTTAAACGTTATCAATTCAAATAAGAAATCACCTTCAGTGAAAACCGAATTATCGGAAGTAAAGATTGAAAATTATTTGAAAGAAATTAAACACACTTATCATTTTATTCAAAATGATGATATTGTAAATGGCATAAATGATTTTGTAAAAAGTAAGAAGGTAGAAATGATTGCAATAATTCACAGAAAGCACAAATTTTTAAATTCTGTATTCCGAGAAGGAAATACAAAAAAAATGGCCTTTCATACCTCCATACCATTGCTAGCATTGCATGAATAATTTGAATGCAAGTAAATAAAATAAATGTTTAACCTTTAAAATTTTAAAAAAATGTCACAATTAAAAGCCCTTAAAAACGGAAATGTTTTTCCCGCATTGTTATCAAATTTTTTTGATAACGACAGATTTCTAACTAATGGATGGTTAGAAAAAGAGTTTAATCAATCAATTCCTGCCTTAAATATTAAGGAAGGTGCTAATGAATTCAATATTGAATTTGCCGCACCAGGATTTAAGAAAACTGATTTTAAAATTACTACAGAAGAAAATATTTTGACAATCAGTGCAGAGAAACAAGAAGAAAAAAACGAAGAGAAAAAACACTTTACAAGAAAAGAATTTTCATATGAAAGTTTCAGTCGTTCTATTCAACTTCCAGAAAATTCAAAGTCAAATAAAATTGAAGCCAAATATGAAGATGGTATTTTAAACTTAGTTATTCCTAAAAAAGATTTAACTGTTTCTCATGAAAAAAAAGAAATAGCAGTAGCATAATTTAGTGCTTTAAAATTAAGCCTGCTAATTATAGTAGGCTTAATTTTAATTTTTTTTATAACTAAGAGAATTACGTTTATGTAATTACGTTGTTCTCTCTGAATTAAAACAATTTCAATATTTTTCTAACTCATTTTTCTATTTTTAAAATTATGTGTTTTTCCGCAGGTGCAAGTTTTGGAGCTGGTGTTATATTAACTACAATAGGAGTTGCTTCTATTAAAAAATCAGAATCAAATTCTCAAATATTTTTTGCAAGTATTCCATTAATTTTTGCAGTACAACAAATTTCAGAAGGGTTTTTATGGTTGGCGCTTACCAATTCTAGTTTTGCCTTTCTAAAATGGCCTACAACTTATTTATTTCTATTTATTGCTCAGGTAATTTGGCCTTTTTGGGTGCCTTTCTCCCTACTGAAATTAGTAAAAGAAAAAAAACGCAGAAAAGTAGAAAAAATCCTATTGATAATAGGATCGATGGTATCATTATTCCTTGCATTTTGTTTACTAAACTATCGTGTAGAAGCTAAGATAATGGGAATGCATATTTTTTATGATCAAGATTATCCAAAATTCCTAAGTAATTACGGTGGAATATTTTATGTAATAGCAACAATAATTCCTCCTTTTTTATCAAAGTATAAAAGAATGTGGGCTTTTGGAACTGCTATTCTAATATCATACATTATTACTCATATATATTATCCTGAAAATACCGTGTCTGTTTGGTGCTTTTTTGCCTCAGTTATTAGTGTTTCAGTGTATTCGGTTTTGTTTGAAATGAAAAAATCAAAAGAAAATATAATGTATATGGGTTTTAAAAACAGAAATTACTTAAATAAATAAAAATATGACCAAATTACTTATTTATAGAACCATTTGGCTAGGCTTTTTAAGCTGGTTAATTCCATTTATCATTTCTTTTTTTTGTTATAATACTAATGGAGAACTTCTAATAGATTATCATACTTTTAAATCTTTAATGGTTATTGTAGGTACTTTTTCTGGTAGTTACTTTCTTTTTCTTTACTTTAAAGTTGTAAACAATGA
>CAIUQQ010000017.1 GCA_903901345.1 uncultured Bacteroidota bacterium
TACAGTTACTAAAATTTTTGCGTACTAGTCTTTAATGAGATTAATTTACCAAACTATATGCTTAGCAAGTTTTATTTAACGTTTGTTTTTTTATTATTCAGTTTTTCCCTTGAATGTTGCATAAATAGCCATTGCATGACCGTGTCCTAATTCAAATTCCTTTTTTAGCCAATTTGTTATTTCTGTAGCTTTTATTTTAGGGTTAAGTTTTCCATCAATGATAAATTCTTTTTTCTGTGCAATTTTTTTAAAGTCGGCAGGTGTTTTTCCCGTCTTAGCTTTAATATTATCTATGTATGCTTGAAACGACATATATTTAATTTTTACTATAATATAATTTGTTGTAGTAAATATATGAAACGGATAAAATTCCGAATACAAATAAAGGAAAAAATGTTTCGCCATTTATTCCGTCAACTACTCCATGACTAATTGTTGCGAAAATAAAGTCAAAAGCAAATCCAGCATAAGCCAATTCTTTCAATCGTTTTGGAATTTTTGGAATAATTAATGTCAATACTCCTAAAACTTTGAAAACAACCAATGCGTTTCCAAAATATTGAGGATAGCCCAAATGCCTAATACCTTCTTTTGCTAACTCTGTTTGTGAAGTCAATGCTGGCATTAATCCTTCAAATAAAGCTATTATTATTGTTGCTGTCCAAAATATTATTTTTTCTTTTTTCATTTTTTTATTTGGATTTAAAATACATCAATGCGGAATTGCCCAAATGCTATTAACAAATATAAATGATAAATAGAATTTTGCAAAGTAAAAATAAAAATCACATTTTTGATTACTACTGCTTTTGTAGATGCATTTATTTTATTTGTCGAACGGTGGACCTTTAAATTGTAATTTCGTTAATTCAAATTCTTTCCGCTTTACATTATATTTATAATTAAGTGTGTAGTTGTATTGCTGTTCAAATCCATTTGAGAAAATAAAAAAAAGGAACTCTGCTTTTTCTTTTTCTACCCAGCCAATCAAATTTATATAAATGCGTGATTTACGTTCTTTTTGTTTCACTTTGCCTACTTCTGGTGAAATAAGTCTTATATGAACGTTTTGTATTGTCTCAGGTAATTCTATATCTGGAAAGTCGTCCGGTTGTCCATTTTTGCGTTTTCCAAAGAACAGCGTATCAAGTTCCGTTTTGTTTTTTTTATTAGCGTCTTTTATAAAGTCTGCAATAGCTTGCGAATAAATTTTAGTAAGGTCTGCCTTTGTTTGGTATTTAGCCACTTGTCCGAATGAAACTAGGGGAAGAATGAAGATGAAAATTAATTGTCTACTCATTTTTGTAAGCCTAAAAATACATTCTACCAGATAAATTATTTACGCAGAATTTTAAATTAGAACATTTTCTAAACCTTCTTCAAAAGATAAAGGTTATAAAAAGTATCTTTCGATTTTAATTTACTATATGCTCTTGAATGAATGGTTACAAAAAAACTATGAATCCTTTTTGGAAATAAAAATGGAAACATTGTTACCAATGGATATTGTTTTGGGCTATTTTGATTTATGGATTTCACCACTTCATCATTAGCGGTTTCTGTTTTTATTATTTTCAATCTGCTTTCCTGAAACATTTTTTCAACTTTTTCTAATTCATGTTTGCGAATAAGATCACCAAATACAAACCAGGAATCTTCATTCATCATTGAAGCGATTTTTTTAAAAAAAGCCAGACGGGAAGAATAACGGTGTGAGGATTCTAGATTCAAAACAAGGTCAAATTTATCTTCAGTATTAAATTCTACAGCATCGGCAGAAATAAATTTAACATTTGGTACAAATTTAGAAGCTAGTTTTATATTAGCAGAGCTAAGATCAACAGCTGTGATATTTTGAATGTGATAATAGTTTTTAAGTACATAACATCCGCCCCCTCGCCCGCAACCAAATTCAATCACACGTATATCTTTTGCATTTTCATGAATACCCGGAACCATATCTAGCATTTTCATGTAAAGTGAAATATGGTGAGCGTCTTTTGAATCAGCAATTTTTATTTCAGTAGTAGAACTTCCTATATATCCTAGATTCATGAACTTCCTTTTTCTGCCAAAAAGATTAGCAATAATTGCGGAGCTTTGGTATAAAGTTGAAAAGAATTGTTGATTCATGTAAAAATTAAAGAATTACACTAAAATATTTATTTTATTCGTTATTATAATTTCTTATTTAAAGAATTTTTTATAGTCAGGATTGTCTGGAGTAATAACTACATAAACTGTATCAATAACTTTTCCTGAAATTTTTTGCTGCTGATTTCCATTAAAAGCATTTCCAAAATTCTTTTCAAGCACTTCTACTTTGGTAATAAAATGGTTAGTTTCACCTCTGTTACTAAACCAATTTTTGCCAGTCGTTTCATGGTAAACTATTTTTACCTTCCAACCATATTGAGCAGCTGAATCAAGCTTATTGATTATTTGTTGGTCTGGTTTATCATTGTCTATTGAAAAATCAAAAGGAACACTGCTATTCATTCCTGTTTGAGTTACATTTAAATGACCTTCCCAGCTTTTCCAAATTAAACCCGTTTCTGAAAATTGGGTAATTACTCCAATTCTTTCACCATTTGAGTAATTCTCACTACAACTGGATAAAAGAATTATACATAAGCTAATTAATACCGAAACACTTTTTAGTTTTTTCATTTCTTTGATTTTCATATTCCCTACTCATATGGCTTTTCGGAATAAGCCCCGTTTTTTTGTCTTAGCTGAGTGGGTCTGGTCTCCACTTATAATTTTGAAATATAGTAAATATTTTTAATCGAAACAAAATTTCCGATTGGTGTATAATTATTTGTTGTGTTTTGCTCGTTAAAATGTCTTATAACGGTTGCCAGCTAATTTTTAGTTTGGGATTTGAATTACGCAATGGCTTGACTATTTAACTGTTTAAATAAACATAATTGTTTAATGGACTTTTCAAAGAATAAATATCCCTTTAGCTATCGGGAGTCTTCACTTAGTGGCAATGTTTGTAAAAGCCTAAGCCGAATAATCAAATGGGATTTAGATTGGGTTAGCTTTTAGTGAACTATATAAAGTATAAACTCTACAACTTGGCTGCATATTTTTTTATGAGTTTAGGTGGTCATTCTGCCGAATGTTAATGTTGAAAAACTGTTTTTAGTTTTTTTTTCTTACGATGTTTCCATACATTTATAATATGAAGAAAATTTCTCTTGTATGTTTATTATTTATATTGTTTACCAATACTAATAGTTTTGCGCAAATCAACCTTACCATTGACTCTCTTTTAACTCTCATAAAGACCTCTAAAGATGATACTAACAAAGTAAATAATTTTGTAAACCTCTGTAATGAATATAAAGAAATTGAAAATTACGATAAAGGATTGCAATACGGAATTGCCGGAGTAGCTTTAGGTAAAAAACTAAATTTTCAAAAAGGCATCGCTGCTTCATATAAAAGCATTGGCAATATTTACTATAATGAAGAAAATTATGATAAAGCTTTAGAAAACTATTTTGCATCCTTAAAAATAAGAGAAGAAATCAGGGATGAAAAGGGAGCTGCCTCTATTTGTAACAAAATTGGTAACATTTATTATTTTCAGGGAGACTATTTCTTGGGTATGGAATTTTATTTAAAGTCATTGCATATAAATGAAAAGATTGGAGATAAGCAAGGAATAGCATCTGCTTATAACAATATTGGAAACATAAACGATTCGAAAGGTGAGTATGCAAAAGCTATGGAGTTTTATTTTAAAGCACTGAAAATTAGGGAGGAGCTTTTGGATAAAAAAGGAATGGCCAGCTGTTATGGTAATATTGGCATAATGTATAAAAAAAAAGGTGATTACGATAAGGGGCTGGAATTTTATTTAAAATCACTGAAAATGTTTGAAGAAACTGGGAATAAAGAGGGAATAGGAAATTCCTTTAACAATATCGGTATTATATACTCCTCTAAAGGTGATTATGCTAAAGCATTAGATTTTCATGCAAAGTCATTGAAAATTAAGGAGGAAATTATGAATAAGCAAGGTATGGCAGAATCCTATAATAACATTGGTAATATCCACTCCTTTAAACGCGATTATACCAAGGCTCTTGAATTTCAGCTAAAGGCCATGAAAATTTATGAAGAAATTGGCTATAAACAAGGAATTACCCACTCCTATAATAGCATTGGCAGTTTACATCTCCAAAAGAATAATCTTTTGGAGTCAAAGCGATATCAGCAAAAAAGCCTTGCTGTGGCAAAAGAAATTGCCTCCTTGCCCGATATCATGTTTGCTTATGAAGGACTTTCCAAAGTAGATTCGGCTCTGAATAATTTTAAAGAAGCATACGAGTATCAAAAATTGTACAAAGAAATGAACGATTCTATTTTTAATTTAGAAAGTGCAGAAAAAACTGCTGAGATAACTGCCATTTATGAAAGCGAAAAAAAAGAAACACAAATAAAATTATTAGAAAAAGATAAGGAAAAACAAACAGCATTAGCAGTTGTTGAAAAGAAAAAACAATTGACCATTCTTTATTCTGTTGTTGGTGGCTTGTTTTTAGTTATCGTATTTGCAGGATTTATATATAATCGTTGGCGTATTACACGACAGCAAAAAGTAATTATTGAACAAAAAGAAAAAGAAACCAGTCTACAGAAAAATCAAATTGAAGAAAAGCACAAAGAAATAACCGATAGCATCAATTATGCAGAGCGAATACAACGCAGTTTTTTAGCAACTACCGAAATGTTAGACCAAAATCTGAAAGATTACTTTGTATTTTTCAGACCAAAAGATATAGTAAGTGGTGATTTTTACTGGTCAGGAAAATTGAACAATGGCAACTTTGCTTTTTCTGTTGCAGATAGCACAGGGCATGGAGTACCTGGAGCTATTATGAGTATCTTAAACATTTCGAGTTTAGAAAAATCAATAGAAAAAGAAACGGAACCTAATTTAATTCTTAACGAAACACGTAAAATTATCATAGAGCGTTTAAAAAAAGATGGTAGTGTAGATGGCGGAAAAGACGGCATGGATTGCAGTTTATTGGTATTAAACCAAAACCGAACACAGCTTACGTTTGCGGCGGCAAACAATCCTGTTTTTATTGTTAGAAATAATGAATTAATTGAATACAAGCCAGATAAAATGCCTGTGGGTAAACACTATAATGATGCAGAATCTTTCACATTACATACTACCTTATTACAAAAGGGAGACATTATCTATGCATTAACCGATGGCTTTCCTGACCAATTTGGTGGCACAAAGGGTAAAAAATATATGATCAAGAATTTAAAAGAGTTGTTGCTAAAAATAGCTCATTTACCTGTTCATGAACAAGAACTAATACTATCTGATGAATTTACAGACTGGAAAGGTGAAAATGAACAGGTTGATGACGTTTGTATTATAGGAGTTAGGGTTTAAAGTTGAGACTAGTTTTTAATCTGTTCAAAATTCTCCAATTAAATATTTTTTTTGCCAGCCCACTATATTCTATTTTTCAGATATAGCGATGTACTTTTTTAATTCAGTTTGTTTTTCTGCTTGTTTAATTAAAAAGTCTGCTACGTCCGCTCTATTAATTCCGCCTATATTAATTCCTTTGAATAATTTGTTTTCAATACGGTATCTCTCTGTTAATCCCTTGTCTAATAGCCTTCCTGGCCTCACAACTGTCCAATTCAAATCTGAATTAGTGATAATTTCTTCCATTTTAGTTTTGTCAGCATAAACGTCTTTTAAAAAATATTTTAAAAACATCTTTACAAGCCAAGAAACATAATTTTTACTTTCTCCAGCTCCAA
>CAIUQQ010000018.1 GCA_903901345.1 uncultured Bacteroidota bacterium
AAAGTATTAGTAATAGAAGATGAACCAAAAGTTGCAGCATTTTTAAAGCAAGGATTGGAAGAACAAGCTTTTGATGTTACAGTTGCATATGACGGTTTTTTTGGAAAAAAAATGGCGCTAGATAATTACTATGATGTAATTATTCTTGATTTATTAATTCCATATATTAACGGAATAGACTTGTGTAAACAATTAAGAGAAGAAGGTTTAAAAGCACCAATTTTAATATTATCAGCTTTAGGAAGTACAGATGATAAAGTATTAGGATTAGAAGCAGGCGCAGATGATTATTTGATTAAACCATTTGAGTTTAGAGAATTAATTGCTCGTTTACGTGCATTATGCAATCGTTACACTGATAACTTGCAAGATCAAAAAGTGCTTAAACTAGCAGACTTAGAACTTGACTTGTACAAAAAAGTAGTACGTAGAGGTGGCAAAAGCATTGATTTAACAGCTAAAGAATTTAGCTTATTAGAGTATTTATTGCGTAACAAAAACAGAGTAATCTCTCGTGTTGAAATTTCGGAAAAAGTATGGGAAGTAAGTTTTGACACTGGAACAAATATTATAGACGTATATATTAATTTCCTACGTAAAAAAGTAGATAGAAACTTTGGCGTAAAATTAATTTATACTATGGTTGGGATGGGTTATATTATGAAAGAACCTGATTAATAATATTTATTTTAATGAAAATAAAAAAAGCTGCTTATATATAGGCGGCTTTTTTTATTTTTACAAAAAAATAAATGCTCAAATAAATGGATTTTAAAAATATACTAACTTTAAAACTAACTGGAATTATTGGTTTACTATTAATTATTTTTTCATTGGTTTTATTCTTGTTTTCAAAAAATTACTTTGAAAATGATTTTGAAAAATCTTTAAAAAACACTTCTATCAATTTTATTGATTTTTTATTGGATTCCAATAATGTTAATGATCAAGTAGGAAAAATAAAAAATAAAAAATTTACCATTAATAACCCGTCAATTTTATTGTTAAATGAAGCTAATGAAACATTATTTGAAGAAAATGCATTAACAAATGAAATCAAATCAAATTTGTTAAATGAAATTAAAAATAAAGAGTCAATTTCAATATTAAAAGGAGATACAATTTATTTGGCTTTTAATTATAAGTTTAAAAATAAATCTTTAAAAATAATTACTTCAGCAATAAATATAAACGGACTATCAAATATTAAATTCTTAAAAATAAGTTTACTAATTTTTGTTTTTACATGCATTGTTTTTACTTATTTTTCAGGAATATATTTTGCAAAACAAACATTATTGCCAATAAAAAATATAATTAAACAAGTAGAAAATTTTAATGAAATAAATTTAAATGAGCGTTTAAAAACAAGAAATGGAAAAGATGAGATTGCGCTATTGGCAATTACATTTAACCAATTATTAGACAGATTAGAAAACTCTTTTAAACTTCAAAAATCTTTTGTTTCTAATGCATCACATGAATTTAGAACGCCACTAACAGTAATGAAAGGGCAAATAGAGGTTTTACTTTTACAACCAAGAACTAACGAGATTTATTTGAGTACTTATATTTCATTATTGGAAGATATAAATAATCAAATAAACTTAATAAATGGTTTGGGAGATTTGGCAAATGCAAATGCAATGTTTCCAAATATTGTAAATTCTGAAATACCAATTATTGAACTTTTAGATGAATGTGTAAGTGAATTATATAAAAATAAAAAATACAAGGTTGTTTTAAATATCGAAGAATTACAAGACGAAGAAAATACCATGTATTTGAAAGGAAATTATTCATTACTTAAATCGGCATTTATAAATGTAATGGATAATGCCTGTAAATTTAGCAGTACACTTTCATGCCAAGTAAACTTAGTTTGCAATCCTGATTTTATGACTATTACAGTAGTAGACAGAGGTTTGGGTATAAACAAAGAAGATTTAGCATATATTTTCGAATCATTTTATCGTTCTAATAACACGCGTCATATTCAAGGTCATGGAATAGGATTAAGTTTAGTAAAAAAAATTGTAGAGTTTTATCATGGTAAAATTACTGTAACATCTGAAATTGGAAAAGGTACTAAAATGACTATATTCTTCCCAAATATAAACGCTCCAAAAAACTTTAAAGTTTAATTATCATATTTTTCTAAATGTTTTACAAATACTGTAAAATCTTTATGGTATTCGGCTGTAATTAAATAAGGTTTGTTAAATGCCGTAAAACTAAGTTGATATGCATGAAGAACTACACGTTTAATAATTGGTTCTTCATTCTCCCATTTTCCTTCTTTGAATTTGGGTTTAAATTGAGAAAGAAAAACTTTTTTACCACCATAACTTTCATCAGAAACAATAGGAAAATTTTGAGAAGCCAAATGAATTCTTATTTGATGTAACCTACCAGTTACAGGTTTACAAGCTAATAAAGTAAAATGCTTGTATAATTTTAAAGTTGAAATAATTGTTTTAGAAAGTTTTCCTTCTTTTTTATCTACAAAAGCAAGGCCTTTTTTAGTTTGGCTTAAAGGCAATATTATCTCTTGATCTTTTACCATTAATTGTCCAGCAACAATAGCATGATAAGTTTTTTCAACTTCACGTTTTTCAAATTTTATAGCCATTTCACGGTATGCTTCATCAGATTTTGCAATCAATAAAATTCCACTTGTTTCTTTATCTAATCGATGACAAAGCCTTAATTCTTCATTGTATTTCTTAGCTAACTTAATAATACTTAAATTATCATCGTGTCTATCATCAAGACTAGAGTAAAATGCAGGTTTGTTTATAAATACAAAATGTTCGTCTTCGTAAATAATAATTTCTTTTAAACTATGTAGGTGTTTCATAAATAAGGGTACAATATTAAGCTTTTGAAAGTGTTTAGTAACATTTTACTTCAAATCAATGTGATGAATTGTAAAAATTTCATATAATTGCACAAATAAAAAATATGATAAAAAGAATTTACATACTCACTTTAAGCCTTTTAATTGGTTTAAATACATTTGCACAGCAAAAAAGAAGCAGACATTTACCAGCTGCAAAAACAAAAGCAGAATATCAATTAATGATAGATAATGCTAAAAAAGAACCTTTATTTTTGGGAAAAGGTACTACACTTCCGTCTAATATGAGAATGCCTGGAGAATTTGAAGAAAGCAAGGCAGTTTGTATTAGTTGGGCATATGATTATGATGAATTTTATAATATTTTAGGCGTTGATACATATACCACTTATGGTTGGATTTCGGCACAATTAGCGCATTATATTTCTGAAGAATGTGAAGTTTGGATAAGAACTTGGGAGCAAAGCGATAGCATAAAAATATTAACTTTTATGGAAAGTTTAGGTTGGCCATTAAAAAACTATAAGTTTATTCCTAAACAAGGTGATGATTTTTGGATGCGTGATTATGGTCCAATGTCGTTTTATTATGGAACAAAAGATAGTGTCGGTTTTGCTGATATGAAGTACTACGATGGGCGAGATTTAGACAATGTATATCCAGCATATTTGGCTAGTAAAATGGGTTATAATAATTACGTTAGTACATTAAATGCAGAAGGCGGAAATTTAATGACTGATGGTTATGGAAGAATGTTTTTTAGCTCCGTTATTAGAACAGAAAACCAAGCCATACATAGTTGGACAGCAGCTACTACTTTTAATACCATGAAATCTATATTTGGTACGCCAAGTTTACAAGAACTACCCACTTTAACTTGTGATGGTGGTACTGGTCATATCGATTTATTTACCCGATTTATAGATGAAGAAACATTAATGGTTTCAAAATTACCAACTGAAGTTACTGCATCTGATAAGCAAAAAATAGAAGACAGTTACCAAATAATGACAGGTTTAACGTCTACTTATAATCGCCCGTATACCATTTATAGAATTCCACACCCAACAGGCGATGACGGAAAGCACGATAGTGTAACTTGTGAGCAATTAAATAACGATGCTCGTAATTTTATAAATGGAATTTCGGTAAATAATTCATTTATTTTTCCTTCCTATTCCGATGAGTTTGATGGCAATCAAAAGCAAACAGATTCAATAGTTGAATTGTATAAAACTTTAATGCCTGGCTATAAAATTATTCCTATTGACTGTAGAGATATGAGCCCAATGGGTGGAGCTATTCATTGTATAACTATGCAAATTCCTGCCGACAATCCTATTAGAATTTGGCATCCAAAGGTTCAAGTAAATAAGGTATTTCAAAATAATTTTAAAATAATTGCGAAATGCGAAAACTATAGTGGAATAAAAACAGCAAATTGTATTTACAGAAAAAATAATGATGCTTGGCAAACACTTAGTTTAACAGACAGTGCTGGCTATCATATAGGAATACTAACTGTTAGTGGATTAACAAGTACTGATTTTGTAGAATATTATATAGCAGCAGAATCAAATAATGGTAAAAAAGTTACTAAACCTGCTACTGCAAATGCAGATGCACAAGGTTATTACCGGATTCAATTTGAAAATGGTACAAACTTAAATGAAGTATTAGTTACACCTAAAAACTATTTGTTTGCAGCTTATCCAAATCCTGCTACTTCACAGTTACATATTCCATTTCAATTATTAGAAAAAGGAAATATTACTATTAAAATTACTGATATTACTGGAAAAGTTTTATTGGAACAAAGCACCAATACCATTGCAGGGCAACAAGAAAATATATTTAATATTTCAGGATTTTCAAACGGATTGTATTTTTATACTTTAAGTTTAAATGGAGAAATTATAAATACCAGAAAGTTTTTAAAACAATAAATTTTTTGAATTATTTAGATGTAATCAAAAGGCTGTCTCAAAAAAGACGGCCTTTTTTTTATATCATTGTAAAAATTAATTCAATAAAAATTGCATTTTTGTTACCAATGAATTCAAAGAAATTTTCCTTATTAGCTGTTATTGTTTTTGTTTGCAATGCCTTAATAGCGCAGCATACCTATATTACGTTTAACCCCGCCATGAACCATATTATTGACAGGTTTGAAATAAAAAATAGTAAGTTAAACAATGAATATTTTCATACAAGTACTAAAAGCTATAGGCGCCAATCTATAGCTGATTATGCTAACAATTTGTATAAAAACGATTCTAATTTTTCGAAACAAGATTTATTTAACTTAGAATATTTATTGACTGATAACTTTGAATGGGCAAAAACCGATTTAACATTATCGAAAAAACCATTTTTAAAAGAGTTTTATAAGCAAAAAGCTGGATTACTTTCAGCTCAAGTTACCGATTTTAACTTGGTGGTAAATCCAGTTATGCTTTACCAAGTTAGCACCATTGACTTTAATGGAAATAATGTTTTACTTAATAATAGAGGCATAGAAATTAGGGGAAATATTACTGATAAAATTGGTTTTTATACGCAAGTAAGTGATGAAATTATGCGCCCGTTACCAGTGGTTTTACAAGAAGCACAAAGAACTCATGTTTACCAAGGAATTGGCTTTTATAAAAGCGATGGCAAGGAAGTTAATTATTTTTTATCGAGTGGTTATATCAGCGTTTCGGCTAATAAATACATGGACTTTCAGTTGGGCCATGGTCGTCAGTTTATTGGCGATGGTGCTCGTTCATTCATTATTTCAAATAATGCTGTCGATAATTTTTTTGTGCGTTTAAATACTAGAATTTGGAAACTAAATTACACCAATATTTTTAGCGAATACCGCGATTATAACAATTCAAGTTATGGGGTTCAATCAACCCATTATTCGGCTACTCATCATCTTTCGGCTAATATTGGAAAAAAGCTAAATATAGGAATATTTGAAACCATTATTTTTCAAAGAGACAGCGGACATGTAAGTACAGGATTTGAAGTAAATTATTTGAACCCAATTATTTTTTATAAATCTATAGAAAATGGTTTGAATAGTACTGATAAAGCAGTGTTAGGTGCAAATATTAAGTATAATTTTTTAAACCATTTTTCTGCCTATGGGCAATTGGTGTTAAGTGAAATGGTGCTCGATGAAATACTTAAAAATCGTGGTTGTTGGGGAAATAAATGGGCTTATCAGCTAGGTTTAAAATATATAGATGTGTTTGGAATAAATAATTTGGATGCTCAAGTAGAATTAAATGTTTGCAGGCCATTTATGTATACTTCCTATTCATCGTTACAAACTTATACCAATTATAACCAACCCATGGCACATCCGTTGGGCGCTAATTTTTATGAAACCATTGGTGTTTTGCGCTATCAACCAGCCAAACGATTAAACATGCAATTAAAAGGCATTTATTATGCCATAGGTTACGATACTGCTGGTGGAAATGTAGGACAAAATATAGGTTTAAGCTACCGAAGTAATTCAATAGGAATTTATGGAAATGAAATAACGCAAGGTCTACTTACAAAAGTTCTTTTTATAGATTATATGGCAAGTTATATGCTTAAACATAACTTATTTATTGATTGTGGTTTTACTTACCGCAATTGTAAAAGTGCTGTAAATGAATATAATTCAGAAAATTTATTTTTAAACTTAGGTGTAAGAGTAAATATGGCTAGAAGAGAATATGATAGGTAGTTGTTAGTTGACAGTTGTCAGTTGTTAGATGATAAGTTAATGGGGTTGGTAAGATGATGGAGTAAATTGAGTATATGAAGTTCTTAAGCAATTCCCTAAACTAAGAACTAAAAACTCATTACTATCAACTGACAACTAACAACCATCAACTATTACTCAAATCTTAGTGCTTCAATTGGATCTAATTTGCTAGCTTTTTTTGCAGGATAATATCCTGAAGAAATGCCTACTACAAAACATAAAAACAATCCTAAACCAATCCATGCCCAAGGAATAATAAAGCCTCCGCCAATAAAGGAAGTAACAATATTTCCTACTAAAATTCCTAAAATAATTCCTCCAATTCCTCCAAGTTGACAAATAACTAAGGCTTCAATTAAGAACTGCTTTTTAATATTACTTTGCGTTGCTCCCAACGATTTTCTAATACCTATTTCTCTGGTTCGTTCAGTTACCGAAACCAACATAATATTCATTAAACCTATGGCTGCGCCAAGTAGGGTTATAAAACCGATAACAGTAGCAGCAATGGTAATAAAACTCAATTGACTGATAACTTGATTGGCCACATTATCGGCTTTCATAATTTCAAAATTATTAGGTTCACTTACTTTTAAACCACGTACACGCCTAAAAACACTAATTGCTTCATCAACAGCCACATCTATATTGGTAACATTTGTAACAGCTACTGTAACCACTGCGCTCATACTTTTTTCCGAAAACACTTGATAGGCATTATCAATGGGAACAATTACCATTCTATCGCCACCAAATCCCATGGAAGAACCTTTTTCTTTCAACACTCCAATAACTCTATATTTAGCAGCTCCAACGGCAATTAATTCGCCAATTGGCATTTTGTTCTTAAACAATTTATCTTTTATTTCACTTCCAATTACTGCCACATTTGCAGCAGTTGTAATGTCTTGTTTCGAAAAATTTCGACCATAATTTAAATCGTAAGAAGCCACTTTCAAATAATTTTCATCGCTACCCATTACCATAATATTGGGTTCAGTTTTAAAACTATTGTATTTAATGGTAGCAGTTCTACTTGCGTTAATGGAAGTGGAAAATATACATGGAAAATGATATTGAGCTGCAAACTTTTCGGTTTGCTGTTGGGTAATGTCACTAAACTTTTTTGGAGGCTTTCCATTCACACCAAAGTGAACCATATTCCCTCTGTTTTTTATATTAAAAGTATTAGCACCAATATTGTTAAAACTCTTGTTAATACTCACTTTCATGCCATCAATAGCAGTAAGAATACCTACCAAAGCCATGATACCAATTGATATAATTAGGGCAGTAATTACAGCCCTGGTTTTGTTAGCACCAATGGAGGTAAAAGCTATTTTTATATTTTCAGTGAGGGTCATTTTATGTATTACAATTTTTTAAAATTGTACTGCAAAATAAAGTTTCGTATTCAAAATCAATATTTATTTATTTAAAAGGAAAAAGTAACAAGCAATTGGCAATTTAAAAGCTGCACTAAACTCCAAAAATAATATTACTATTTTCAGTAGTAATATCTGCAACATTTTTTATACTTACTTGCTTTAATTCTGCTAATTTTTTGGCTATATCAATTATATAAAAACTTTCGTTTCGTTTGCCTCTAAATGGAACTGGAGCTAAATAGGGCGCATCGGTTTCAAGAACAATATTTTGTAAATCTATATCTGCAATTGCTTCACTTAAACCTGAGTTTTTAAAAGTTAGCACCCCTCCTATTCCTAGGTAAAACCCCATTTCCACAATTTGTTTTGCTTCCAATGAATTTCCACTAAAGCAATGAAAAATACCTCGTAATTTTGGATGTTTCATTTCTTGTAAAATTGAAATTACTTCTGGAGTTGCATTTCTAGCATGAATATTTATTGGTAAATCTTGCTGAATGGCCCACATGCATTGCTTTTTAAAAGCCATTATTTGTTGATCTTTAAAATCAAGACTCCAATAAAAATCAAGGCCAATTTCACCAACTGCATAAAACTTGCGTTTTTTAAACCATTTTTGAATTTGAAACAATTGTTCATCCACATTTTCAGCTACCGAACACGGATGTAAACCCATCATTGGAAAACAGTTTTCGGGAAATTGCCAAACTAAGTCCAACATGGGTTGAATACTTTGCAAGTCAATATTGGGAATAAACAAGCGACTCACCCCATTTTTAATGGCTTTTTCTATTAATTGAGTGCTTTCGTTTTCAAACTCTTTTGAATATAAATGGGTATGAGTATCTGTAAAAATCATGTGTAATTAATAAGTTTGCAATAATAAGAGCTTATGTTTAAAATAAATTTATAAAATACAAGTGTTTTATATTGTAAATTTAAATTGTATTATTGATAAATGGAAATTGTAAAACGCGAATCAATTATTCAACAATATAATAGTATTGAAGAATTAAATACTGTCTCAAAAAATTTATTGTTAAGTGCTAAAGAAGCTGCTAAAAATGCTTATGCTCCTTATTCTAAATTTAATGTAGGCTGCGCTTTATTACTTGAAAATGGTGAAATAATTTTAGGAAATAACCAAGAAAATATTGCATATCCATCAGGATTATGTGCAGAGAGAACGGCTGTTTTTTATGCTGGGGCAAATTTTCCAAATATTCCTATAAAAATGTTGGCAGTTACTGCATTTGCAAAAAGCTATGAAGTAAATCAGCCTGTTATGCCTTGTGGCGCATGTTTACAAAGTATTAGCGAATTTGAATTGCGTTTTTCAAAACCTATTCAAATCATTTTACAAGGAAATAGTGGCCCTATTTATATTGCCGAAGGCACCAAAACCTTTTTACCTTTTCAGTTTTTTATAAAAGAATTAGGAATGTAGTTTTATAATAGGTTTCAACATTATTCCAAATCTATTTTGAGTTTTTTGGGAAGTTTTGCAATTACTAAATTATAAGAATCGTTCACCATTTCTAAAATCAAATTATCACTTACATCTTCATTAAATTGGACAGTATTCCAATGACTTTTATTCATGTGAAAAGCAGGAATTACAGCCATAAAATTTGCTCTGAAAGCAATGGCTTTTTCAGGATCACATTTTAAATTTACGTTGTTAGGATTTGAAAGTGAAATGAGTGCAAACATTTTTCCCATTACTTTAAATACTAAGGTATCTGATCCAAAAGGAAAAGTTTCTTCCACTCCTTTTTTTGCCATGCAATGGTCAAGCAAATGTTCAATATTCATTGTTACAAATCAATAAATTTGTAACCAACAGTAAATTGAAGCATGGAAGCACGCGAACTAAAATCAATATTTTGAGAATTGTTTACAATGGCTGCAACATTTCCAATAGAATTTATACTAAAATCATAACGAGCATCAAAACAAAGTTTCCAAATTTCAACACCAATTCCAAGTTGAGCACCAACTACAAAACTATTATAGTCTCCTGTGCCAAGGGTATTTATATCACTAGCCGTTAAATCTTTATTTACCAAAAACTGAAAATTAGGACCTGCACTAACATTGATTACATTCAATATTTTTTTTCCAAACATTACCGGAATATCTATATAATTAAGCATGGTTGATGAACTTGCAGCACTTGTTGTTCCGTTACTATTTACTGTAAAATTTAAGTTTCTAAAACTAATTTCAGGTTGAATATAAAAGCCAATCAAACTAATTCGAGCAAAACCACCTATTAAAAAACCATTTGATGAAGTTGGGATTTGAAAACTTTTAAAATCTGCACCTACAATTTGGGTATTAGTTAACCCTGCTTTTGCACCTAAAACAAAACCTTGTCCGTTTACATTTAATGCAGTTATTACTGCAAATGCCAATAATAAATTTTTCATCGTGTTTTTTGTTTCAAAAATATATAAAATTTTTATATATTTAAAAACAAAAAAGCCTGTTGCTTTTTCAAACAACAGGCTTTTTTGTAAAAAATTTTATTAAGCTAATACAACAACTTTGTTGTTTAATACTTCTACTACACCACCAATAATATCAAAAGATTGGTTGCCATTTTCAGTACTTTTAACAACTACTTGACCTTTAATAAGGCTACTAACTAAAGCTGCGTGATCTTTTAAAACTTGAAAAGTTCCATCACTACCTGGTAAAGTTACCATTTCAATTTGCCCACTAAAAAGTGTTTTATCGGCTGTAATTATATCTAATTGCATAATAGTTGTTAGTTATTAGTTGACAGTTGCTAGTGTCTATCAACAGACAACTATCAACTATCAACTAAGTTTATTAATTTGATTCAGCTAACATTTTTTCACCTTTAGCAATAGCTTCTTCAATGCTACCAACTAAGTTAAATGCTGCTTCTGGTAAATGATCTAATTGACCATCCATAATCATGTTAAATCCTTTGATTGTTTCTTCGATTGGAACTAATACACCTTTTAAACCAGTGAATTGCTCTGCAACGTGAAACGGTTGAGATAAGAAACGTTGAACTCTACGGGCACGATAAACAGTTTGTTTATCATCTTCCGAAAGTTCGTCCATACCTAAAATGGCAATAATATCTTGTAACTCTTTGTAACGTTGTAAAATTAATTTAACACGTTGAGCACAATCGTAATGAGCATCACCAACAATAGCTGGAGTTAATATACGAGATGTAGAATCTAAAGGATCAACAGCAGGATAAATACCTAATTCAGCAATTTTTCTACTTAATACAGTTGTAGCATCTAAATGCGCAAATGTAGTAGCAGGAGCTGGATCTGTTAAATCATCTGCAGGTACATAAACCGCTTGAACTGAAGTAATAGAACCACGTTTTGTTGAAGTAATACGTTCTTGCATTGCTCCCATTTCAGAAGCTAAAGTTGGTTGGTAACCTACAGCTGAAGGCATACGACCTAATAAAGCCGAAACCTCAGAACCTGCTTGGGTAAAACGGAAAATATTATCAACGAAGAATAAAATATCACGTCCGCCTGATTTTTCATCACCATCACGGAAATATTCCGCAACTGATAAACCTGATAAAGCCACACGAGCACGTGCTCCAGGAGGCTCATTCATTTGTCCAAAAACAAGGGTTGCTTGAGATTTTTCTAATTCGCTGTAATCAACTTTTGATAAATCCCATCCACCTTGTTCCATATCATGTTGGAAAGCAGAACCATATTTTATTACGCCTGATTCAATCATCTCACGTAACAAATCGTTTCCTTCACGGGTACGTTCACCAACACCAGCAAAAACTGACATACCTTCGTATGCTTTTGCAATATTGTTAATTAACTCCATAATCAAAACTGTTTTTCCTACTCCAGCACCACCAAACAATCCAATTTTACCACCTTTTGCATATGGCTCAATTAAATCGATAACTTTAATACCAGTATATAAAGGTTCAGCATTAGTGGTTAAATCTTCAAAACGAGGTGGTTGTTGGTGAATAGAACGTTGTCCTAAACTGTTATCCATTGCGGTCATACCATCAATAGCTTGTCCAACTACGTTAAACAATCTACCTCTAATTTGCTCGCCAACAGGCATTGATATTGGGGTTCCCATTGGAACTACTTCCATTCCACGAACCAACCCATCGGTTGCTTCCATGGCAATAGCGCGTATAATATTATCTCCTAAATGTCTTTGACATTCTAAAATAAGACGCGTTCCATCGGGTCTTGGAATGTAAAGGGCATCTAAAATTTTTGGTAAGCCTTCATTGCTCGATGCAAAACTTACATCTACAACTGGACCAATTACCTGAGCTACAACTCCTGATTTTGACATAATTAAGTAATTATTTTAATTTTTGGTGGTGCAAAAATAATATTTACAAGCATAAAACAAACTTTATTTTGAATCTGATAGAGTGATTTTAAGCATTAAATAAAATTAGTGGTTGTGATTAAACATACAAATCTGCTAGTGAATTCAGTATTCAATTGTTTATAAATAAATTATTGCTTCACAAAT
>CAIUQQ010000019.1 GCA_903901345.1 uncultured Bacteroidota bacterium
CCCAAAACTTTAAGTTTTGAGCTTTAATATTTAATAAAAAAATGTTTATCCTGCCATTGCTCTGAAAAGCAAAAACAATACTCCCGATAAAATGATTGTAACAGGTAAAGTTAAAGCCCAAGCAATGGCAATATTTTTAATAGTACCACCTTGTAAGTTTTTTAATCCTTTGCTTGCCACCATACTACCCGCTATTCCCGATGATAAAACTTGAGTAGTACTAACAGGTAGTCCAAATGCAGTAGCCATACCAATAGTTGCTGCTGCCACTAATTCACTTGTTGCTCCTTGTGCATAATTTAAATGCTGCTTACCTATTTTTTCACCAATAGTTTTTACAATTCGTTTCCATCCTATCATTGTTCCTAAACCCAATGAAATGGAAATCATAAGAATTACCCAACTTGGTGAATATTCTGTAATAGTTTTTACATCAGAAATTGATGATTTTAAAGTTAATTTATCAACTCCGCTTAAAGCTATAGTATTGCTTTTCCTTAATTTATCAAGCTCTTTTCCTAATTTAATAACACTGTTTCTAACTTCAAATTTCTCACTTACGTTTAAATCAGTAATAGGTTTTGAGTTTATTAATGTACTAATATTAGTTGAAATTGTAATTACTTTTGATAATTCTAAACTATCTTCTATAGAAATTTGTGTAATAATAGTTTTATTTAAAATGGCATCAATTACGGCAATTTCATGTTTTACTTTTGGTAAATCTACTTTTGAATTAATTGCAAAATAGCTAGGTGCAATTGCTATTAAAATAAGCATTACTAATCCAACACCTTTTTGACCATCGTTACTGCCATGACTATAACTAACACCAGTACAAGTTAATAACAATACCATTCTTATTGGAAATGGTGGTGGATTATTTGTTTTTGGTGCTTTAAAAATAGATTTATTTTTAACACTTAACCTTAAAATGTACATCAACATAATGGTTAAACTAAAACCAACAATTGGTGAAACCAATAAACTTAATCCAATATCGCCAGCTTTACTCCAATTTACATAATTTCCACTTTTTTCGGCTATAAATGAATAGGCTAATCCAACTCCTAAAATACTACCAACTAAAGTATGTGAACTTGAACATGGAATTCCATAATACCAAGTACCTAAATTCCAAATAATAGCTGTAAGTAATAATGCCATTATTAATGCTACACTATGGTAAATATTTTGATCTGCTAAAACTTCCATTGGAATTAAATAACTTATTCCCATTGCTACAGTTATACCACCAGCAAATACGCCAACGCTATTCCAAATGGCACTCCAAATTACTGCAATCCAAGGTTTTAAAGAATTTGTGTAAATTACTGTTGCCACTGCATTTGCTGTATCATGAAATCCATTTATAAACTCAAAAGCACATGCTGCAGTTAAGCATGCTATTAATATAAATGTTAAGGTTGGGTCTAATCCAAACATGTTTTTAGGAGAATTTTTGCGCAAAAATATGTTTTCAATGGCTAATATTAATATTATGTAATTGTAAACAGCAATTCATGTTTTTTCTATTAAAGCATATAGTTTTCTAATGATTTATTATTAAATCTTTAACTTAAAAGACCAAGGATATAATAAAATAAATAAACAAGTTAATGTATATAACATAGTAAAAAAGGTATAGAATTTCATTTTTACTTTCACAAAAAAAGTCACTAACGAATCTTTGTTAGTGACTTTTTTTTGTAAAAACAGAAGGTTTTTAATTCTTAAGTTATTCTGAAAATTTATTTTGATTTATAGTTACCTCATTGCTGAAGTAATAATGATATAACTAATACCAGTTAAAACTCCTAAACCATAATTTTTCAATACTTTATTTCTTTTAATTTGATATGCTTTCTTCGTATATCCATAATGATAATCAGGATTTGTCATTAACTTTTCGTTGGGGTAGTTTAAATTTTGATTTGGTGGTGGAGTGGCTGAAAATATAACTGTTGGCACTAGACCAAAGAATATTCCTGCAATTGGTAATGAACTTACAATATAAGTAAATGTGGAGGGGCCTTTATAATCATGGTAATGTTTTACTGCATCACTTTCACCTTCATAATAATAATCTATATCTTTGTTTTCCCATGAAACAGATTTTGTTTCAACATAAGAATTTTTTTCAATGTTTTCAGTTGGTTTTTTATTGTTTTGTTCATTAGATTCAGTGTTTTGGATTAGTGGCGCTACAAAATCAATATAATTTTCTAATTTACCACTTTCATAATGAATTTTCAATAAGTCAGATTTTAAAATTACATAAGTTGGGCCATCTTGATTAAAAAACTGTTTGTAAATTATTTCTGTAGCATTTGAATCCAATACTTTAGC
>CAIUQQ010000020.1 GCA_903901345.1 uncultured Bacteroidota bacterium
AGAGGAGTTAGAACAACTTAAATCCATCGATAAATTAACGCAGAACCAATATCGCGCTTTGACATTGGATATCACCTATCCAATGACAGAAGGTAAAGCTGGTATGGCTGCTGCGATCGACGCGCTCTGCGCTGCGGCAAGCAAAGCTGTTCGTGATGGCATTAACCTTTTGATTCTTTCAGACCGTGCAATTAGCAAAGATCGTTTAGCGATTCCAGCATTGTTGGCAACCTCTGCAACGCATCAATCATTGGTGCGCGCAGGCCTAAGAACAAGCACCGGTTTAGTGGTTGATACTGGTTCTGCACGTGAAGTGCATCACTTCGCTTTGCTTGGCGGTTACGGTGCTGAGGCAGTCTGTCCTTGGCTCGCATTCAAATGCAATTGAAATAGACAATGATTCAAATTTTTTATTGAGTTCTCGTCATTTAAATGAAATTGAGAAAATAAATAGAACAAATGGAAATCTAATTTGGCGTTTTGGATTAAACTCAAGTAATAACGATTTTTTATTTATAGGCGATATCATTGGTTTTACATACCAACATGATATAAGAAGATTACCGAATGGAAATGTTACTTTGTTTGATAATGGAAATTTACGCCAAGGTGATGGATCAAAATATTCTCGTGTTTTAGAGTACAAACTAAACGAAACACTAATGACAGCTGAGTTAGTTTGGCAATATAGAAACTCACCAGATGTATATACCCAATTTATGGGAAATGTTCAAAGAAAAGAAAATGGAAATACTGTAATTGGTTGGGGTGGGTCGCCAGTAAGAACGTTTACTGAAATTGATAAAAAAGACAATGTGTTATTTGAAGCATATGTACCGCAAATTTATAACTACAGAGCTTTTAATTACGCCAAAACTACTTTTGCCTCTGGCAATTTAATTGATTTAAAAAATCCTACGGAATTGACTTACTGCAATGAAGATTCAATTTCGGTAATAAATAAGTTAGCGTCAGTTCTAATTCCTAGCAAAATATATGAAAATGATAAACTTACACAAACTGTAGTTTTAAATGCTGATACAGCCTTTGTGTATGTAAAATCGGCAAATAATTTTTTTGCTAAATCTCAAACCAAAATTGATTTTAATTATTCTAAACTTGATCAAATTGACACGCTAATTTGTATTGGAAATGAAATGGTAATTAAGCTTAATGGAGCTTGTTCTAACGCTACTTATCGCTGGTCAAATAATGATTCAAGTGCATCTATAAAAATTAAACCTGATACTACTTCTTATTATTGGGTTGATATTATAAGTGGTAGCTTTAAAAGAAGAGATTCTGTTTTGGTTCAAGTATCAACTATCCCATTTTTAAACGTATTGGGAAGCAGAACTTTTAGTCAACCATATTCAGTTTGTACTTATTCGTTACCAAATAATTTAGAATATACATACAAATGGGTGGTAAATAATGGAAACATTATTGGAGGCCAAGAAATTAATAATGCTATTCAAATTCAAATGGATAGCACTAAAAATACTCAGTTAAATATTGCAATTACCAATAAATATGGTTGTGTTTCAAATCAATTTATTGTTATAAATTATTTAGGTGGTGGTTCTTCTGTTAATCAAGCAAAAATCCAAAAACAAGTAATGATTTATCCTAATCCTACCAATGGAATTTTAAATATTACTGCCCCTGCAGACTTTAACTATAAAATTATAGATATTACCGGGAAAGAATGTTCATCCTCTTCATTACAAGCAAATAGCTCAATTGATTTAAGTAATATGGCTCCGGGATTGTATAATTTTATTTTAAATATAAACAATGAAACATTGCGTTATAAAATTCAAAAAAACTAATATTTTCAAATTGATATAAAACAAAAAAAGTTCAGTGAATGTTCACTGAACTTTTTTTTATTTATAGGTAAAATTAATTTTAAGGTTACTTACCCTCGTTTTCCTTCTTAATCATCATGGCTTGAATTTGCTTCATGGTAGCTTCCATTCCATTTGGACTTCCATCTAAAAAAATAACATTTCCTTTGCCATATTCAGCAAAGTTTTTTACAGCTTCGGTCCACATGCTAAATAAAATTACGTTAGTATCTAAGTTTGCTTGTTTCATTTCCTCGGCCGCATTCGACATTCCTTTTGCCACTGCTTGGCGGAATAAAGCTACACCTTCTCCACGTAATAGTGCTGCCTGTTTTTCTGCCTCTGCCGAAATTTTTATAGCATTACCCTCCGCTTCTGCCGCTTTAGTTTTTGTAATTAATAAAGCTTGTCCTTCATTTTCAGCTGCAGCTTTCAAATTATTTGAAGCCACAACCTTACTCATACTTTCTATAATAGCTTGGTCAAAAGTAATATCGTTAATTTGAAGATCTTGCAAATGGTAACCCCAAGTAGATAAAGTATGGTCAATTTGGTCTTTTACAAAATCAACTATTTCTTTTCTAGATGCCAATACTTCAGCTTGCTTTTTAGATGCCACAAAAGCGCGAATACTTCCTTCAATGGTACGAATTAATGCTTGCATCAAATCCTTTTCACTAAAAAACTTAAATGCTACACGTTGAATGGTATCGTCTTCCTGATCCATTACACTGAATAACAACATGGATTTAAAATAAACATTCGCTTGGTCAATGGTTACAGCTTGGAACTCTAATTCTACTGAACGATTTTGAATTGAAATTCGCTTATAAACTTGCTCAATAATTGGGATTTTTAAATTTAAACCTGGTTGCATAATTCGTTTGTATTTACCAAAAACAGTAATAACAGAAACGGTGCCTTGCTGAACAGTTTGTACAGATGTCAAAATGATTAAAATTGCAGCTACAAAAATGATTAATACAATATACATAATTTAGTTTTTATAAGATGCAAGCATAAATAAAAAATTGATTTATTGAAAGTTTTAATATTTAAATGGAAAATATCTTCTTTAAGATTTTACCATTACTTAACATAACATATTTCGTTTTTTTTGAATAAAATATACCTTTGGCGCTATATTTAATGTAATTTATGAAGAAAATTTCAATACTCACTAGTTTAGTTTTAGGTGTAGTTTTTATTGGTTTTAACCAATTAATCTCAAATCCAACTGGCGCTCCTGCTGCTAATACTGGATCTCCTGCCGATGGTCAAACTTGCGCAAGCTCAGGTTGTCATAACACCACCACAAGTGCAGCTACAAATAATTTAACTACAAATGTGCCTACAGCAGGTTACACACCTGGCCAAAGTTATACTGTTACTGTAACTATAACAGGTACTTCAGCTCGCAAAGGATTTGAGGTTTCGCCACAAAATAGTTCCGGAACGATGCTAGGAACTATTGCTTCTGGTACAGGTTCTAAAATTGTTGGAACTAAATATGTAACGCATACAACTTATAAAACTTCTAATCCAAGTTCTTGGACTTTCACCTGGACTGCACCCATTAAAGGTACTGGAACTGTAACTATTTATGGCGCATTTGTAAATGGAATTTCTAATGTAAGCAAACAAGTGATTAGTATTCAGGAAGAAAATAGTGTTCCAACTCCACCAACAATTTCTGCTACAAATATTGCTGAATTAAGCTCAAATGCTGCAAATATTGACGCTATTATTAACGCAAACGGTAGAACTTTCAATGCTTCGTTTCAATACAAAGATTCACTAAGTTCAACTTGGAATACTGTTTCTGCTGTTCCTGGAACAGTTTCTGGTAATACGCCTACTAATATTTTTTATACTGTTACTAATTTAACTACAAACGCTTATTATCAATACAGAGCTTGTGCTTGGAATATTGGTGATACTGTTTGGGGTGCTACAAAAACTTTTAAAATTAATTCAGGAACTGCAATCAATGAAAATAAAAACAATCTTGTTTTTAATGTTTTTCCAAATCCTGCTAAAGATTTATTGCAAGTTGATTTTACACTTTCCCAAAGTTCAAATACTGTAATTAATTTAATTAGTTTAGATGGTAAAACAATCAGAACATTATTTGACAATCAATTAGTAATAGGAGCAAACACATTGAAATTAAACGTAAATGATTGCAAAGCTGGAGTGTATTTTTTACAAATAAATAATAATAATTGCACCAGTTATAAGAAAATAATTTTTCAATAAAGTCAAGGTTTTTTTACTTGAAAAATTGCTAAAAAGGGTTTTTAAAACATTGTTTTAAAAACCCTTTTTAGC
>CAIUQQ010000021.1 GCA_903901345.1 uncultured Bacteroidota bacterium
AAAAAAGCAATCAGTGATGTGCAAAATAGTCCTGATGAAATATTAGAAGCCATTCAATTAAAAGTTCAAACACTACAAGATAGGTTCAATAAAAATTATCAAAATAGTATATTACCAAGTTTAGCAGCAAAAAAAATATTTTTAGTGAATAACAATGAACTTGATGAAGTTCAAAAATTACAAGTTAAAAATTATTTTAAAACCAATGTTATCAATTTACTTTTCCCAATTATAATTGACGATTTAAGACATACTCCACATTTAAGAGATCGTTCAATTTATTTGGCCGTACGACTTTTAGATAGTAAAAATATATTGGCTCCAAAACATGCCATTATAGAAGTTCCCGTTGGTATTTTAAACCGTTTTTATCAATTGCCAAGCAATGAAAATGGAAACTTTATTATTTGTTTGGAAGACATTATAAAACTGAATTTAAGTAGAATTTTCCAACAATTTGATTACGATACTTATGAATCATATATAATAAAAATTACCCGTGATGCGGAGTTTACGCTTGATACAGATGATAGGGATTACACCGTATCATTGCTCGATAAAATTCAAAAAAGTATCAAACAGCGTTCTCGTGGAGTTCCCACTAGGTTTGTGTATGATGCCGCTATGCCCAAGCAAATGCTCGATTTATTTGCAAAAAAACTAGAACTTAAAAATGTAAACATGGTTGCCGGTGGTATGTATCATAATTTTAAAGATTTCATGGATTTTCCAAAGGTTGGAAATGAGGAAGATTATTATGAGTCGTTACCAGTTTTAGGAATTAGAGAACTTGAAAAAGCTAAAAATTTATTTGACGTAATTGCCAAACACGATGTTTTATTGCATCATCCTTATCAGTCCTTCGATTATTTAATTCGCTTATTACGCGAAGCGGCTATTGACCCAAATGTTCATACAATTAAAATTACTTTGTATAGAGTCGCAAAGCATAGTAATGTGGTTAATGCTTTAATAAATGCAATCAAGAATGGTAAGATAGTTATTGTATTAATGGAGCTACAAGCTAGATTTGATGAAGAATCAAATATATTCTGGACCAACCAATTACAAGAAGCTGGAGCGCATGTTCACTTCGGAAAACCTGGGCAGAAAGTTCATACTAAATATTGTTTAATTTATCGAAAAGAAAATAATCAAACTGTTAAATACGCACATTTATCTACTGGAAATTACAATGGTGTTACCAGTAAAATTTATAGCGATTTTGCTATTTTTACTAAAGATGAACGCATAACAAATGAATTAGAAATGTTAAGCGACCAATTATTTTTAAATATAAAACGTGGAGTTTATAAGCACTTATTAATAGCGCCAGATAACATGAAACGTAGGTTTTTAGAAATGATAGATACCGAGATTTTAAATAAAAAAGAAGGAAAGTCCGCTTATATTATTGCTAAAATGAATAGTTTGGTTGACAATGATGTAATAAAAAAATTATACGATGCGAGTAGGGTTGGAGTGAAAATTCAATTAATAGTTAGAGGTGTTTGTGCTTTGGTTCCTGGTGTAAAAGGTTTAAGTGAAAACATAGAAGTAATAAGTATTATTGATAAGTTTTTAGAACATGCACGTGTTTATATTTTTTGTAATAATGGCAGCGAATTAATTTATTTGGCAAGTGCCGATTGGATGAGCAGAAACTTAACCAATAGAATAGAATGTGCTTTCCCCATTTATAATCCAGAAATAAAAAACACAATAAAAACAATTATCAATTTACAATTAAACGATGAATGTAAAGCCAGAAGAATAAATGAACATGGCGAAAATGATTATCAATTATGTGATTGTAAAAACAAAAAAAGAAGTCAGACAGAAACTTATAATTATTTAAAAGAAAAAGATAAAAAAATAGACTGATAGTTTTTAACAATGCAAATTCTTACTTGTGTATTTTTTAAAAACTATATTTTATATCATTGTTTAACTCCCAAATATGAACTTTACAACATTCCCAAATATTGATTTTACTGCACTTCGCAATGAATTAAATCCTGATACTCCTGCTATGTTTGGTAGTTTAAATGCACAGCAAATGATAGAGCATGTAAGTTTAATTTACGATTATGTTTTATCGAATAATAAAATTAAGATTTTAACACCAGCCGATAAAATTGAAAAAGTAAAGCGTGCTTTTTTATGGTCGGAGGGAGGTTTCAAACGAGGAATTACCAATGAGTTTACTGAAAGTTTATCGTTTGAATGTACATTATCAAACTTAACATTGGCAATTGATGAATATGAAAAGCGACATGTATTAGTTGCCATTGCAATCAAAGAAAATGCAATCATTGATAAAACACATCCTATATTTGGCTTACTGAATACTGAAGAATGGACTCAGTTTTTTACCAAACATACCTGGCATCATTTTAATCAATTTGGATTGGTAAAATAATACCAATTATAATTTATCTATTTTCCTTAGTTCATTGTAAAGCATATCGCGGGTGTTAATGGTAGCACCATTTTTGAATTTCATTTTATAGGCTTCTCCGCTCATGTATGATTTACTGGCTATTATATCAATAAAATCTTTGGCTGTTTTTACTTTGTTTCCTGCTTTTTTACGTTTCATTCTTAAATGGTCTGCTGCTTCTTTAGCCGGGTATTCCGAACCATTCCTAACAAATAAGGCTTCACTTTTTTCTATGTAATTAATAAGCTTTTCTATTTTCTGTTCTTCCGATATACTTTGTGAAATGGAATAAGGAAAAGCAAAAAATGTTTTTGCTTCTATTTTATTTGCCAATAAAAGTGTAAAAATTATCAATAGTTTATTCATATTTGCCATTATTATAATTTGCAATAAAAACATTTTTTGTAAATTATAATTGTAAAACATTTTAAATATCATTCATGCATACTATTCCACCATTATTTTTAGTTTTTCCCTTTGTATTATTATTACTTTTAATTGCCATTGGTCCAATATTCCTTGAAAAATTTTGGCATCATCATTATTCAAAAGTAAGCGTTGGTTTAGGTGCAATTGTATTTTTGTATTATGGCTTTGCAATGGATAATTTTACCCATCCATTGGAAACCATTGGTGAATATATTTCATTTATAAGTTTGCTTACTATTTTGTTTGTTGCCAGTGGTGGCATTTATGTTTTTGTAGATATTGAAAGTAAGCCAATCAATAATATTTTGTTTTTATTATTGGCAGCTATTCTTACTAATTTATTAGGAACTACAGGTGCTTCAGTGTTGTTAATCAAACCTTTTATGCGCATTAATCGTTATCGTTTAAAGCCATATCATGTAGTATTCTTTATTTTTATTGTATCTAATTTAGGTGGATTATTAACTCCAATTGGAGATCCTCCATTGTTTATGGGTTATTTAAAAGGTGTTCCTTTTCAATGGACTTTTATTCATTTATTACCAAAATGGATAGTTGGCATTGCATGTATTTTATTTGTTTTCTTTTTGGTAGATAAAAAAAATTCACAGTTAGACGATATTGATGTTAGCACACATTACACCAATAAAATTATTATCAATGGAAAGAAAAATTTTATTTGGTTGGCCATTGGAATTATCAGTATTTTTATTGATCCAAATCTAATTGATGGACTGCCACATATTGCCATTGATGGCAAAAAAATATCTTTTATTCGTGAAATTATTCAATTAAGTGCAGCATTTTTTTGCTTTAAATTAAGCAATAAAAAAGCATTAGAAAGTAACGACTTTTCATTTGAACCTATTAAAGAAGTGGCATGGTTATTTATTGGTATTTTTTTAACCATGATTCCTGCTTTGCAATGGTTGGAACACATGGCTCAAAACCCCGATATAAGCAGTAAAATATCTGTAAGTGTTGCCTATTGGTTTAGTGGTGCATTTTCGTCAGTACTCGACAATGCGCCTACATACTTAAATGTATTTGCTGTAGTGCTTGCCAAGTTTGGATTTAGCTTAGATAACATGAATGATGTAAAGGAATTTTTGAAAACGGATAACATTAATTTCCTTTCAGCATTATCTACTGGTGCGGTGTTTTTTGGTGCCATGACTTATATAGGAAATGGGCCTAATTTTATGGTTAAATCCATTGCTGATAAAGCAGGAGTAAAAATGCCAAGCTTTGGTGATTATATTTTCAAATACAGCATTCCATATTTACTACCAGTTTTGGTAGTGGTGTGGCTGGTATTTTATTTTTAGCAATGTTTAGTGCCTACGGCACAAAGTGACTTTTATAGTTTTACTGATGTTACCGATATATAGTGCCTTCGGCACAATTTCCCAAAAAGCCAAGTTGAAGCGATACAATTGTAAGAAAACAAACAAGACTTCCTAAAAGCCTCGTAGAGGCGATACTATTGTAAAACAAAATATACCCTAAAAACTAAAGCCTCGTAGAGGTGACACAACACCAACAAATCTCAATTCTCTATTCTAAATTACCTATCACTAAAAATACGTGTCCGTATTCGGCAAGCTCAACGACCTTTTGGAACATTGAGCTTGTCGAAATGTTAAATTATCTGGTATTTTGAAATCGTTTCGACAAGCTCAACGATCGTACGGATTTAAACTGAACCCATCTCCCACCACTCATCTCTGGATTCGGCAAGCTCACCATGAGAACTAAAATTATTATTCAAAATTTATTGTCACCCAGAGCGAATTCGAAGGGCAACATCCAAAATTATTTCGTTCCTCTCGCTTTTTGCATCAAGTTCAAATCATTGTTTTCACCACGTCCTACTTTTTTAGTTTTATAAATATCAAAGCGAGATGCTACAATAGTTTTTGGCCAAGTATTATTGCTTTCATCTATATCGGCAGTTTCGCGGTAAGGGTCAATAACAATCGATTTTACTTCTTTATTTTTTGCAAATGTTTTGGTGAAATTAGTTTCATTTTTACGCCAAATGTATGCACTAATTTGATCTATTTCATTGGTACCATCGGTATAATTCCACTGAATAATAACTGGCATTACACAGCCACCTTTATTGCTAAAATTTAACTCATAATAATAATTGTTTTCTAATACTTTACTTTCTTCTGGTGATAAAAGTGTCAATCTTTCATTTATATTTTTAGTAGTTTCTAAAGGAAAGTCTTCTGTCTTTGCTTTGTTGTAATAATAAAAATCTCTAAGCGTTGTATCTACATCTACTAAAAAAGTCATGCCGCTTTGTTTGTTTCTAATTTTTGAAATAAACTCAAATTCTACAGGAATGTCTTTCCTTTTAGAAGTAACCATTTTTTCAGGAATTTCTTTGGTGTTATTTACCCTTATTAAACTAACTGAATCTAAGCTAATATCTACTGGATCTATGTCGTAAAACCAACCTCTCCAATACCAATCCAAATCAACACCAGAAGCATCTTCCATGGTTCTGAAAAAATCGGAAGGAGTGGGGTGTTTAAATTCCCATCTTTGCGCATATTGTTTAAACGCATAATCAAATAATTCGCGGCCCATTACAGTTTCTCTTAATATATTTAATGCAGTTGCAGGTTTTCCATAAGCATTTGCACCAAAATTATTTATGTTTTCACTATTAGTCATAATAGGCTCTAATTGGTCTTTACTCAATTTCATGTAATCTACTATTTTATGAGCGGGGCCTCTTCCGGCAGGATAATTATTATCAAATTCTTGTTCCGTTAAAAACTGTACAAAGGTGTTCAAGCCCTCGTCCATCCAGCTCCATTGGCGTTCATCACTATTAATAATCATAGGGAAAAAGTTGTGACCAACTTCGTGAATAATAACTCCTATCATACCATATTTTGTACGTTCAGCATAAGTTCCATCAGTTTCAGTTCTACCATAATTAAAACATATCATAGGATATTCCATTCCGCTTGCAGCTTCTAAACTGATGGCAGTAGGATATTGATAATTTACGGTAAATTTAGAATATGTTTTAATGGTATGTGCTACTACTTTTGTAGAGTATTTACTGTATAAGCCGTAAGATTCTTTTGGATAATAACTCATGCACATTACTTGTTTATTGCCCTGCATAATTCCCATGGCATCCCACACAAATTTGCGTGAACTTCCCCACGCAAAATCCCTTACATTTTCGGCTGTATATATCCAAGTTTTATAATTTGTTTTATCAGGATTTAGCTCTTTTGCTTTTGCTTCATCTAGTGTTACTATTTCTATTGGGCTTGTTGCTGTTTTCGATTTTTTCCATTTTTCTAATTGCGCAGCAGTTAATACTTGTTCGTAGTTTTTACATTCGCCAGTGGCAGCTATAATATGATCAGCAGGAACTTTCATTTTTACTTTATAATCGCCAAATGCCAATGAAAATTCTCCTCTTCCTGTAAACTGTTTATTGTTCCAACCCCCATAATCATTGTACACACACATGCGCGGAAACCATTGAGAAATGGTAAATAAACAATTGCCATTGTCGTCAAACATTTCGTATCCACCACGGCCACCAATTCTCATTTTTTCAGGAATTTTATAATTCCATTTTATTTTAAAAACAAATTTTCCTTTGGCTTTTAAAACCTTTGGTAAATCTATTCGCATCATGGTATTATTAATGGTAAATGGTAATTTATTTCCTGCACTGTCAGTAACAGAAATAATATTTGTTCCAAAACCTTTTAAATGTGTTTTTATATCTAAAGCTTTTAATTCAGCATCAGTTACTGGTTTGTTAATTTTACTCCCATTAAAGTAGTTTGATTCAGTATTCGGATTATGTTCGTTTTCGTCTAACTGTAACCATAAATAATTCAAATTATCGGGTGAGTTATTGTGGTAAACTATTTTTTCACTTCCTTCTAAAAGGAGTTCTTTTTCATTTAAAAATGCTTCTATATCATAATCTGCTTTTTGTTGCCAATATTGATTTCCAGGCGCACCAGATGCGGTTCTAAAATTATTAGCGTCAGGCAATATTGTTCCCAATTGTTCAAATTTGTTCCCATGATTTGATTTCGGATTGTTT
Organism: uncultured Bacteroidota bacterium; assembly: GCA_903901345.1. Lineage (GTDB taxonomy): Bacteria > Bacteroidota > Bacteroidia > UKL13-3 > UKL13-3 > JAAFJM01. The sequence goes on from CAIUQQ010000021.1 coordinate 6,972, forward strand.
TGAATGTTTTGTGAAATACACCAATTGAATGAAATGATAGAAATAATAGCGGTAAAAAGAATCTTAGTCATATATAATTATAAATAAAGTTTCGAAAATAAGAATTTTATTGAATTATGAATGATAAATTATGAATACAAGTGCGAAATGCGGAGTGACAAAAGTGCGGAATATGATGAAGTATGAATGATGAATGTTGCTCTTTTTATTTTACTGTGGTTTGGTGAGGACACCCTTTAGACTTGCAGTGAGATTGCTTCATGCTTCGCAATGACGTTCTAACGGACTTTGTGCGGGAACAAATGTTGTTGGTGACACTGCGCTATAACACCAACAATAGGCAATTTCTCCTTTTTTTTATACTTCATACTTCATACTTTTCCGATGTATCGGGACTTCATACTTCATACTTAAAACTCCATCCTTTCAATGGCCATGAATAAGGCAATGGCGAATATAATCAATGAAATTCCGTTGGCGTATTTTGTTTGTTTGATTTTTAAAATGGAAACAAATACAAATGATAGTAAAAGAGATAAAGAAACAATCAATAATTGTCCAATTTCAATTCCTAAATTAAACGATAACAATGGTAATAAAATGGATTCTTCTTTGCCTAACATTTGTTTTAATAAAGTAGAAAATCCTAAGCCATGAATTAATCCAAAAAGTATGGTAAATATAAATATTATCTTATGGTTAATGGCTTTTTGATTATTTGAATTGATGATATTTAAAACACATGTAATTACTATAGTAATTGGAATTAATAACTCCACTAAATTACTATTTATTTTTACAAAATTTAACACACTTAATGCCAACGAAAAACTATGTCCAATAGTAAAAGCAGTAATGTTAATTATAACATTTTTCCATTGTAAAGCATTATAAACACAGCAAAGTGCTAATAAAAAAAGAATATGGTCAAAGGCTTTCCAATCGGCTATGTGTTCAATTCCAGTAGTGAACCAAATATAAAAATTCTGCAAGTTTAAAAGTATAATTGTTATCTTAATAAAGTAAAATTCCCATTGATAGTTTTAGTATCTTCATTGTTTCCAAAATAGGTAATGGTATAGAAATACACGTCTGATGAAGTAGTGTTTTCATTTACTTTACCATCCCAACCTTTACCTATTTCATTGGTTTCAAATACTAACTGTCCCCATCTGTTAAATATTTTATAGTGAATGGAAATCAAGTTTTTGTAAACAGGAATAATTACATCATTTACATTGTCGTTATTGGGGGTAAATGCATTTGGCATGATTAATTTACCCTCACAATAATTCAACACTTCAGTTTTTGCAGTGTTTTCGCAGTTATTTATATCGGTAACTTTAACTTGGTAAATGCCATAATCTTTTACATGAAAATCCTTAGCTGTTGATCCATCTTGCCATAAATACTTTATAAAATTAGTGTTTGGATTGAGGGTAAAATCAGGCTCACAAACTTTAATAATTAGCGGCATGGTAATAATTGGTTTTGGTTTTTGATACAATATAATGGTATCTGTTGCATGGCAATCATTATTGTTTTTTACGGTAACAAAATACTTACTAGGTTGCGAAGCAATAAAGGTTTGTAATATAGAATTATCTTGCCATACATATTCTTTGAAACCATTTTCAGCTTCTAGTTTTAAAGTACCGCCTTCACAAACTAAAGTATCGTTACCCAAAGTAGTTTTAAAAGCAGCAAAGGTGTCAAGCTGAATAGAATCGGAAGCCAAACAACCTACATTGTTTTTTACAATAACATAAAATATGCCTGGTGCTTTAACTTTATGAATTTGATTCGTTGATAAATCTTCCCATAAATAGGTTCCACCATTATTTTGAGCGTTTAAACTTATGGTGTCATTGATACAAACATTTTTATTGGTTCCTAAATCAATAATAGGTAATGTTTTTTGCGTTAATATGATACTATCTCTCACATTACAAGTAGCACTATTGATTTCTACCCAATATATTCCAGGTGCTGTAACCACAAGTGAATCAAGCATGCTGGCATCTTGCCATAAATAAGTTACGGCATTAATATTTGGTTTTAAAACAAGGGAATTGTTGAAACAATAATCAGCATCATTTCCAAGGTTAATATTTTCCTTGTTTACATAACTAACTTTAATAGAATCGGTAACATAACAATTGTCTTTTTTTATTCTTAACGTATATGTTCCATTTGCAGTAACATTAAAGTAAGGAAGGCTTGAATTGTTTTGCCATAAATATTCATTTACTGAATTTACATTAGGCTGTATAACTAAATTATAGCCAGTGCATAAAGTGGTATCGTTTCCAAGTTCTAACACTGGCGGATCTTGTGTGTTAACAGCTATTCCGTCTTGTGCAGTACAACCATTTTTTGTTACTTTTACAGTGTAGTATCCAAGTGTATTTATAGTTTTAGTTTTATTGCGAGAATTGTCATTCCATAAATAAGTAGCTGAATCTATATTTGAATTGAGCACTAAGTTAATATTGCTACAAATGATGGTATCTTCTCCTAAATTTACTTTTGGTGAAGGTTTAAAATTTATCAAAATACTATCTCTAACTTTACAAAATAAAGCACTTGCTTCGCCCCAATAAACTCCAGTTGTAGTAGGTTTAATGGTAGCAGTATTTTCATTGGTATTCCATAAGTAATTTGTAGCATTTGATGCAATTATATTTAACGAAAAAGTTTCGCCTTCACATAATGTAGTATCGTTTCCAAGGTTTATACTTTGAAGAGGAAATATGGTTACATTAACAGAGTCACGGGCTTTACAGCCTTTGTTATTTATTTGAGCCCAATATACTCCACTAGTGTTTGAATTTATAAATGTATCTGTACTGTTATTATTCCATAAATAAGTTGCACCCGGATAACTTACATGATAATTAAAACTTTGCCCAAGGCAATAAATGGTATCAGGACCTAAATTTATAGTTGGTGTGGTACTGAATTGAACATTTATAGTATCGTAACTTTTACAATATCCTTTTGAAGCTACCATCCAATAGTTACCTGAACTGTTTACTGTTAATTTAAAAGTAGGAGCATTATTATACCACTTTAAACTTGTTGCATTTAAATAAGTTGGAGCAATTTCATATGTAATATTATTACAAATTGTAGTATCATTTCCAAGGTTTACTTTTATTTCACCTTCCTTTGTAACTTCCACAGAATCGTAATAGGTGCAAATATTGTCGCTTACTTTTACCCAATATGTTCCTTGTGTAGCTACCAATTGTTGAGAACTTGTATCCCCATTTTGCCATAAATATTTAACTCCTGATTTTGAATTATAAGTATTTAAAATACAGGAAGAATTAAAACATAAAAGTGTGTCTGGTCCTAATTTTGCTATAGGTTCGTTTCTTATTTCTAGTTTAATAGTATCTTTTTTAGGACAGGTATTCTTTTTCCAATCTAATAAATACAAGCCTGGCTGTGTAACAATTTTATTTTGATTATTTGATACCAATGTAAAATTGGGATTATTTATATTACTGCTAAAATACCAATTATAATTAGTAGCATTTGGAGCCGTTAAACTGTAAGATGCATTTTTACAAAACGTAGTATCATTTCCTAAAATGAATGCAGGAACTGAAGTGTTTTTTATATTTATAGTATCTATAATACTGCAAGTTCCTTTTGTAATTTGTACCCAATAATTGCCAGTATCATTTATATAAACTACAGAATCAGTGTTACTATTAAACCATGAATAGGAGTTTGCGTATGACTTACTAGCTGAAAGCTTTATTGGGAACGAAGTATTGCTACACAAATCAATGTCATTGCCAAGGGCATTAGGAATAATATTAAAGTTTATGTTTATTGAATCATTGGTTGAACAGCCAGCTGCATTGGTTACTTTAAGCCAATAATTCCCATTGTTATTTACCTGTAAAATGGAATCGGTAGAATTGTTTGACCATAAATAATTAATATTGGAACTATGCGTGGGCTTTATACAAAATGAACTAGCACTACATAACATGGTGTCAATACCTAAGTCTATTGTTGGAGTAGGAGTGTATACTACGTTAAAAGTATCTACATAAGGACAATTGTTTGTATAAGTATAAACATAATATTTACCTACCGCATTTACAGTATTATAATTTAGTCGCGTACTGTCAGACCAAAGATAGTTATAAAACGAATGGGTTGGAACTAAAGTTTTTGGAAACGATTGATTATTACTGCAAACTTGAACGGTTTGAGTTGTAATTCTATTTATTGGTAACGAGTCGCAACTAGGGTCAATAAGCGACACATCGTCAACATAATAATAGGCAATATTGCTAAAAGTTCCAGTAGTTCCACCACCACCAACATAGGTCATTAAGTTTGGTGAATTGGTAGGATTGAAACAACCAATTGTAATAAACCTTTCTCCACCTGTAGCTCTGTAAATTGCGGAAATTTGTGTCCATCCATTTTTTGAAAAAAAGGAAGAATTCAGTGTGGTAACTTGAGGAGTTTTTACAATTCTTGTGCTATCGGAATAAGTAGAATCATTTGAAAAATAAATACCAAATTTATTTGATGCATAATTACTCGAATCCCCTAAACTTACATACATTTCAAAAAAGTAAATTCTATTTGCAATCAATGTTCTAGTTAATTTTGTTTCTATATATTCTCTGTATGCACCTGTAGCGTTTGTAATTATAATTCCAGCATATCCATTGCCTGAATATGGTTGTTCCGAACCTGCTAAATTATTATATGGATTTACATTTCCAGAGCAAGTGTTAAAATAATCTGGTGTTCCTGGTGCTGGTTGCAACCAATCAGTTGCCCTTGTAAATTGAGCGTAATTGCTTGGACATGAAGAATAATTTTCAAAATCTCCATTTGTAACCAAATTTTGTGCATTTATATTAATTGTAAAATAGCATACAAATAAAATAAAAGGTAATATAAAACTACAAATTTTATTACATCGATAATATGTAAAAATGAATTTCACACTGCAATAAATATATTTTTATTCTTAAATGCTAATAAACATCCTTAAATCTATTGTAATTTTTTTATTAAAAATTAAAAGTATTTGATAAAAAACCATCATTTTTGAATAAATTTATTAAATGAATTTTAAAATTGTAAGTTACTTGCTTTTTTAAAACTATTTTCGTCAACATGCATTTTAAAACAAAGTCATACAAATTTATAACTATATTGATAGTTCTTAGCATACAAATTTGTTCGTTTGCACCACCTCACAAATATTATTTTAGCTTAACAGAAATAAAGGCAAATACCTTTTCAAAAACTATAATGATGGCTTGATGGAAGAAGGTTTACCTCCATTGGCCAATCCAAGAAATGCAGCAGCCGGCTCATTGAGAATAAAAGATACTACTATAGTCAGCAAAAGAAATCTTGAAGGTTTTTTGTATCATGTTAGTTTTATTGCCAAACAAAATGAAAACATAGCTGATGAAGTACATTCTCATTCGGATATGCTGAAACTATTATGGGAATTAGGTTTCAGAAGTCCGCAAAAAGAAATGAAAGTACTCAGTGGCATCGAAAATGTTATTGCATTTGTGAATGATTTTGAAAAGCAACGAGATGATTTACCTTATGAAATTGACGGAATGGTCATTAAAGTGAATAATCTTGAATTGCAAGACAAACTAGGAATGACATCACATCACCCAAGATGGGCTATTGCCTATAAATTCAAAGCACGTCAGGCAACAAGTAAATTGTTATCCGTTGAATACCAGGTTGGTCGTACCGGAGCGGTTACTCCTGTTGCAAAAATTCAACCAGTACAAGTAGGTGGCGTAATGGTAAGTAGCATTTCCATCCATAATGAAGATTATATAAAAGAAAAAAACTTAAAAATTGGTGATCAGATTTTAATTGAAAGAAGTGGTGATGTGATTCCTCAAATTGTAAAGTCGTTGTCTGATCTGAGAAATGGTGATGAACTTGTAATCATCTTTCCAACTCATTGTCCGGTTTGTGATCACATCCTTTTTAAACCTGAAGAAGAAGCTGTTTGGAGGTGTACAAACATCAACTGTAAAGCACAAGTTGTAGAACGCATGATCCATTTTGTGAGCAAAGATGCCATGGATATAAAAAGTTTCGGAGAAGCCAATGTTCGTAAGTTTTTTGAAATGGGACTTATAAAGTCGATTCCGGATATTTACGAATTTGATGTTGAAAAATTGTCAGGTATTGAAGGCTTTGGTGCCAAGTCTATTTCGAATCTTAAATTAGCCATAGAAGCCAGTAAATTACAACCACTCCATAGAATTATTTATGCATTAGGGATTAGATATGTAGGCGAAACCACAGCCAAAGCATTGGCTCAAAGGGTAAATGATATTTTTGATTTTGAAAAAATGAGTGAAGATGAATTGAAGCAAATGGAAGATGTGGGCGTTAAAGTAGCAAAAAGTATTTTTGACTTTTTTAAAGATTCTGAAAATATTTTGCTATTGAAAAAATTAGATGAGCTTGGTGTTAAAATGCGTCAAGAGAAGCAGGAAAGCAAAGAAGGAGCATTTTCAGGTCAAACTTTCTTATTTACAGGAACCTTAGCAAAATTAAAAAGAAGTGACGCAGAATCAATGGTTGAGGAAAAAGGAGGCAAAATACTCAGCGGTGTGAGCAGCAAATTAAATTTTCTGATTACAGGTGAAGATGCCGGCAGTAAACTTGAAAAAGCTAAAAAAATCGCAGGAATTAAAATACTCTCAGAGGAAGATTTTTTACAAATGTTGACTTTGTAATCTTTTTTATTTGTTATATTTATAGCTGAACGCAGGTATTATTATCTGTGTAAACCTAAACCAACTCTAACACTTAAAACAAAGTACGATGATTAAAAAAATTCCAGGAGAAATTTGGAAACAAATGCAATTCTCAGGTTACAAGAACCTTAAAAAGAAGTATGCAGTATCAAATCATGGCCGTGCTGCTAGTTATGTTGAATCTGTTGCCAAAGACGGCAGATTGCTAACTGGTTCATTAACATCCGGCTATCGTACCCTTAATCTTCATGTTGAAAACGGAAACGGAACAATTTATTTTCACAGAGAGGTTGCCAAACTGTTTTGCAAAAAAGGTTCCCCTAAAGCAAAATATGTAATTCATTTGAACCATAAAAAAGCAGACAACGCTGCTAAAAACCTGAAATGGGCAAATTTGGAAGAAGTTGGAACTCATCAACAGAAAAGCCCGGCAAAAATTGCTTATAAAAAACGTCAGGCTACCCGTACCGAAGGATTGAAACTTACCGTTACTCAGGTTAAAGCCATTAAAGACACCATCAACAATCCCAAAAGAAAATTAACTTACAAACAATTGGCCACCAAATATAAAGTAAGTGAAATGACTTTATACCGTATCAAAAGCGGAGAAAACTGGAGCAAAGTAAAGTAAGTATAAATTAAATACTTTTACAGGGAATCGATATTGATTCCCTTTTTTATTTGACAACTATGCTTGATAAAAATACATTTAAGTTTCTCAGAAATTTAAAAGACAACAATTCTAAAATCTGGATGGATGAAAACAGAGTTGATTATGAAAATGCAAAAGCTGATTTTATTCATTTCGTGCAAAACATACTCAACGAATTATCAGCATTTGATAACTCCCTATCAACCTTAAACGCTAAAGATTGTATTTTCAGAATCAACAGAGATATTCGTTTTAGTAAAAACAAAAGTCCTTATAAAAATAATTTTGCCGCTTACTTCAACAAAGCTGGAAAAAAAGGAATCGGTGCAGGTTATTATTTACATGCTGAACCTGGAAACAGTTTTATAGCAGCAGGTATCTGGATGCCTGAATCGAATATTTTAGGAAACATCAGACAGGAAATAGACTATAATTTCAAAGAATTTGAATCCATCTTCGCATCAAAGAAATTTAAAGATTGTTTTACTGATGGCATCGATACTAATGATACTTTATCAAGACCTCCCAAAGGATATGATGTGGACAATCCGGCACTACCCTATCTTAAATTGAAAAGCTTCATTGTCAGAAAATCACTTTCAGAAACAGATTTCACGATTGATAAATCGGAGAAAGCATTAGGGCAGCTATTTAAAGCAGCAAAACCATTCGTGGATTTTATTAATAGCTCTCTGGATTAAACCCAGATTTTACAGTTGAAATCTATAAAAAAAATGGCCAATGATAGACATCACCGGCCTTGCTTACCTCTGAAACCACAAGAAAACTGTTTGAGGCGTAGCTCAATGTTATAGGAAAAAATATATATAGTAACAGGCAACGATTAAGCTGCACGTTTATAAAACATGACTCTTCTATGGGGAAGTTTTAAAAAAGGATATTATTGAATTGGTTAGCTTTGGAGGTAGAACATAAAAATATAGAGTAATTTTTAATTCTCATAGCTTTTTGGTTAAAATTATTTTTTGATGTGGTTTTATAGTAAAATTTCTGAAATAATATATCCACCTTCTTTTTTGTTTTTAATGGTTTTTTAGTTGTGAAATTTGAAAATAATTGACATGCAAAAACTAATAAGTGTTAGTTTTGTAAAAAGCAGGACATGTCAAAAATTTTCGCCTCTAAAAATGGCACGAAAAAAGACGTCATTATCAAAAAAGCAGCGTCACTATTCAGAAAGAAAGGATTTATTGGGACTTCTATGAGGGAACTTGCTGAAAATATTGGTGTGGAAGCTTCCAGTTTATACAACCATATTGGTTCTAAAAGTGAAATTCTTCAGCATATATGTTTTAAAGTTGCCAATGATTTTATGTTACAACTAAATGAAACAGAAAAAAGCGAAACAACAACCATTAACAAACTGGAAAAATTAATCAGCTTTCATATCCATATGATGATGGATGTTTACGATGAGGTATATGTTGCTAATCATGAATGGAAGCAACTTGAAGAGCCATTTTTGAGTAATTTTTCAAACCAACGAAAATTATATGAGAGCCGAATGATTGAGCTGATTAAAAAAGGAATTCAAAAAAAAGAGATTAAAAATATTCATCCTCAAGTTGCAGTGTTTACGATTCTATCTGCGGTCAGAGGTTTGGAATTGTGGCAAGGACACAAAAAAATTGTTAGTATTAAGGAAATAGAAACGAATATGATTAATCACCTGCTTAATGGCATCGCTAAATAATAAATTATGTCACTTCATTTTCATCCGCTGGTCATCAAAAAGGTAAATAAAGAAACTACTGATTGTATTTCTGTATGTTTTGACACAAGCCAAAATCCGGAATTTTTGAGATTTAAAGAAGGTCAAAATATTACCTTAAAAAAAATTATCAATGGTGAAGAATTACGAAGATCTTATTCTATATGCTCTGCGCCACATGAAAAAGAACTGAAGATTGCCATTAAGCAAGTAGATGGAGGATTGTTTTCAACTTATGCAAACAATCAGTTGAAACAAAACGATATTTTGGATGTAATGTTACCCAGTGGTAAATTCAATGCACATATATCCGGGTATGACAATTATCTCGCCGTTGCTGCGGGTAGTGGTATTACGCCTATAATTTCAATTATAAAACACACGCTTCATAGTCGACCAGAGAGTACATTCGCTTTAGTGTACGGCAGTAAGAACAGGGCCTCCATCATTTTTTTTGAAGAGCTGGAAAATCTGAAAAATAAATACATAGAGCGGTTTACATTAATCAATATACTCAGCAGAGAAAAAACAGATACTGAAATCAATCACGGAAGAATCAATGAAGAAAAGTTACACCAATTAAATAAAATCATTGATTACAAAAAAATTAATTCAGCTTATTTATGTGGGCCTGAATCTATGATATTTTCGGCGGCTAGTTTTTTAGAAACTTCTGGCTTAGCTAAAAACAATATACATTATGAACTATTTACTACTCCTGGACAATATCAAAATAAAAATATAGCTAAAATAAATATCGAAGACAGTTCTTCTCCAAAAAGCAATGTGACTATAAAAGTTGATGGTCGTTCATTTTCATTTGATTTATCTTTTAAAGGAAATTCAATTTTAGATGAGGCACTACAACAAGGCGCCGATTTGCCATTTGCTTGCAAAGGAGGTGTATGTTGTACCTGTAGAGCGAAATTATTAGAAGGAAATGTGTCAATGGATGTTAATTATGCATTAGAACAAGAAGAAGTGGAACAGGGCTTTATTCTAACATGTCAATCTCATCCCGTTTCAAACAAAGTAGTTATTGATTTTGATGTGAAATAGTTGAACCCGTTTTGGAGTTTATTATTTTATACCAATTATAATTACTTTTTTAGTTCTATTTTTTCTGGTATAATGCCAACTTGTGACGATACCTCGTTATATGACAGCTGTTTGGGACAATTTCATTAGACCTTTACAGATGTCTAATCGGTATTAGATTCTCAACATTAATAAGAAATATTTTAGTCAATATAATGTCTCTGCGAAACTTTAATCGCCTCGCTTCTCTGCTGTAAATATCATTTATGATATTTCAAAATAACAAAAATGTTTCTACCCGCACCATCAATGCCACTAGCAAAAGTTCTGTATTGGGTATCAAAAATATTGTCAACGCCTGCTTGTATATTCAGCCTATTATTTAATTTATAACTAGTTCTAAAGTTTACAATTAGCCATGCCGGCATTCCTGCTGAAGTTGCATATTGTTCATTGTCTTCCCCATTCAAATTATAATCACTAATTCTTTTCCATCCATTATAATTGACATTTAAACCAAATCCCCATTTTTGATATTGATAGTTTGTTTTTAATGTCATTATAAATGGAGGGATATGATCTAATGGCGAATTGACACTGTCGGTAACGATTTCACCATGTGTATAATTTGCAGTAATGATCAAATCAAAATTACGTGTCAAATTCATTTTTAAATTAGAGGAGAAGCCGTAGATAAAAGCTTTGCGCTGATTTTGATTCGCCAGTACCTGACTCATGGTGCCATCATAATTGATTGTATCTTTTCCATTGTAATTAAATGGACCAGTAACAATAGCATCAAAAAATTTAGTATAGTAAATATTGTTTTCCCAATTCAATTTATTGTTTGAATATTTTGAAATGCTTGTTTCAATGGTAATGGTCTTTTCCGGCTTCAATTGTTCGTTGGGCACAATAATAGCTCCCGGAGCTGATTCAAATATTTTACTCAGGTCGTCAATATTTGGAACACGAAATCCTGTTGAAATCTGAAATGAATTTTTCCACCCATTTTTAAAATTAAAGATGACAGCTGCATTACCTGAATACACAGCATTTTTTTGATTGATGTCATTATATGGCAAATGGAAAAACGAAGTATCTGCAATGGTGGAATGTAAACTAGTGAAGCCGGCTCTGATGCCATCGGTAAATGTTATTATTTTGTTTTTCTTCCAGCTATGTGAAAAATAAGCCGCCAGATTTAGCATGTTATTTTTGCCATCGGGATAGCGCGTATCAAGTTTGCTGATTTCGCCTGTGTTGATATTTAATTGGTCAGCCGTTGATTGTAATGTGTTGTATTGAGCGTCAATACCAACTCGGATATCATGTTGGTTGCGCTTTCTGTTCATATCCAAATTGAAGCCCCATATATTCACATTTTCATTTCTGTTTTGCAATGCTGTTGAATTAAATTTTCTAGTATGTCGACTTTCAACAACATGCTGATAATTTACGCCGTAATGAATTTGTTGAAAAAAACCACTATTGCTTTTTAGGTTAAAATCATAAGCGGCAAGTAATCTGGTTTGCGGACCATAATACCATGCTGCGTATTTTAATCCGGCGGCTGAACTAACTGTTGGTGCAGGATTCGTAAGTCTGTCATATCTTGGCACGTCGGATGAATTTGAAAATTGTAGATTCAATCCGTGTTCTTTATTTGCAGAGGATTTTAATAAAAACTTTTGAACGATATCATATTGATGGTAACCACTGAACAATTGTAAATAAGGCTTTGTGTTTGTCATCAAACTGTCTTTGTTGTTAATTCTGTCAACATAATACAATCTCTTTGCATAGCCTTCTTTGTAGAAAGGATTGTTGTTTCTGCCACTTTTTAAATCTCCGAAATCAGAAAAACTCAATGAAGTAAATGATGCCAATTTTTGATTACCAGCATTCACATCTACATGAGCTGTAATTTCATTATCAACAGATCCGTATCGTGAAAATGCATTCAACTCAATCTGGTTTTTTTGACTTGAACTCAGTAATGGTTTCTTTGTATACATGGCAATCACGCCTCCCAAAGCATCGCTGCCATAAATGGTTGAAGCAGGTCCGAATAAAACATCTATTCTTTCAAACGACGACTGGTCGCTTGTGATGATGTTTTGAAGATGTCCGCTTCTGTATATTAAATTGTTCATGCGGACGCCATCGATAACAAGCAGATTTCTGTTGGCCTCAAACCCTCTTAGGGTAACACTGCCACCACCCAATTGACTTTTCTGAATAAATACATTTCCTATAGAAGCCAGTAAATCTGCTGTATTTTGAGCGTTGGCGTTTGAAATGTATTTGCTATTCAAAGTCAGCACTTGCTGTGCAATATATTTTTTCTGTTCCGGAAATTTATTAGCAGTAATGGTAATTTCATCAAGTATTGAAATAGTGTCTTTTACTACAGTTTTTAATTGTGCGTTACTAAGGTATGGAATCAACAGTGTAACGATGAGCGCTGTTTTATTCAAAAAGCTCATGATATATATTTTGGTAAATAAGAAAATAACTTCACTAAAAATGTGAAGTAGCAAAAAAATCATCTCAAAAAATCATGAATACAATGGTGGCGGAGTTGCTACGGAAAGTTCTTTGTTTACTGTCTTTTCAGTAGTAGATTTGTAAATATTTTCTTTAGCTATTTTATAAAAAGCTACAGCGTTTGATTTGGGCATCACAAACACAAGTGATAAAAGTTTGACTAAAGAATCAGGTGTTTTGTTTTTTTGATTTTTATTTCCGTCAAATATTTTTTTAAATCTTTCTAGGATGTTAGTTTCCTCACTATCTCTGATTGCAATTATTTTATAGTCGCTACCTTTTTTAATGATTGACTTGATATCATAAAGTTCCTTTCTGTAATAAAATTCATCGTCATTAATTTTTAATTTTTCGAAATCCGTTTTTGAAATTTGAATTTCACTGAAATTGGCATTTTCTTCTTCTAGAATTTTGCTGATGTTAATGCTATTTAGTAATTGTTGACATTGCAACACAAGTATGACTCCGCCTGTTTGCAAGATAAGAATGGTGACAATCAGTATGGTGACAATTTTTTTCAATTAGAAATTCAGTCCGCCAAATTAATAAAAAACATTTTAAAATTCTAATCTTGTGATCTTGTTTCGTTCCAAGTTTTGTATTCAGGATAATTGATAGTACGTTCGGTGGGCAATTCTGTTAATGGGCTACATTCGCTCCAGTGTTGACTCATGTTTTCGGGTAATTGTTGGTATAATTTGGTGCCTTCTGTTTTCCATTGCATCATTTCATCAGAAACGTCTTTGATTTTTTTTGCGGGATTGCCTACAATCAAACTTCTGCTTTCAAAAATCTCTTCTGCTTTTACAAAACTCAAAGCACCTACAATACATTCATCACCGAGTTGTACATTGTCCATGATGACGGCATTCATTCCAACCAGACAATTTCTACCAATAGTGGCTCCGTGTATAACAGCACCATGTCCAATATGTGCTGCTGCTTTTAGCAAAACAGTTACACCCGGAAACATGTGAATGGTGCAGTTCTCCTGAATATTGCACCCATCTTCAATGATGATTTGTCCCCAATCGCCTCTGATGGCTGCTCCGGGTCCAACATAAACATTTTTACCGATGATGACATTGCCGGTTACGCAAGCTTGAGGATGTATAAAGCTGCTTGGATGTACGACAGGAATTATATTATTAAACTGATAAATCATTATAATCAGATGAGGGTTTTGTTGGTTCTATAGCAAGTGCCTTTAAACACGGCCACCACATGGTTGTGCTGATTGGTAATCGTGATGTGATACAATCCTGTCGATCTACCGTTATGTAGTTCTTTAGCTTCCGCGATTAATATATCATCTACATGCACAGGTTTTAAAAAGTTGATACTTGTATCTAACGCCACAGATAAAACATTTCTATTGTTGCAGGCAAAAGCAAATGCGCTGTCTGCCATTGAAAAGGCAACACCGCCATGGATGATGCCCAATCCGTTGATCATTTCTTTTCTGATGGTCATGGTGATTTTGCTGAAACCTTCTTTTATCTCCATTACTTTTATGCCTAACCATTGACTGAACAAATCATGTTCCATCATGTGCTCGACAACTTTTGTTGCTTTCAAATCGTTTTCGCTATTCATTTTTATTCTCCTTTAAAATTGGGCAATCTTTTTTCCATAAAAGCGTTTACACCTTCCTGATAGTCTTTAGTCACTGCTGCTTTGTTTTGTAATTTATCTTCTAGATTTAATTGATCATAAAAATTGTTTTGCATGGAGTGATTCAAAGCCTGTTTAGTAAAAGCAAAAGCCAGCGTTGGCATTTGAGCCAGTGTTTCAGCAATTTTTATCGATTCTGCTAAAAATGTTTCAGCAGCAAAATATTTATAAATCATACCTATTCTTTCAGCTTCAATAGCTGTTACTTTATCGCCGAGCATCATCAACGCACTTGCTTTTTGGAATCCGATCAATCTTGGTAAAAAATAAGTGCCTCCGCTGTCGGGTATTAAACCAATTTTAGAAAACGCCTGAATGAAACTTGCATTTTCGTTAGCCAGAACAATGTCACAACACAAAGCAATATTCGCTCCTGCACCTGCAGCTACTCCATTAACAGCACACACGATAGGCTTTCCTATATTTCTGATTCTGGTAACAATCGGATTATAATGCTCAATCAGAATTTTATCAAATGTTGCTGAATTGTCGCCTGTTACTTCTCCTAAATCCTGGCCTGCGCAAAATGCTTTACCATTACCAGTAATGTAGATGCATCTTACTTCATTGTTTTTTTCACAATCATCTAAGGCTTGTTGCAACAACAACGCCATTTCTCTGTTAAAGGAATTGAATTTCTCAGGTCTGTTTAATGTGATAATGCCCACATTTTTTTTTAATTCAAATAATATAGAAGCCATAATTATATTTTAAACATCAAAACTTTTCACTTCCGAATGTTCCAGTAAAAATTGATTTACCAAATTGTAGTTTCTGTCGGGCGAACTGATTCTGTACAAAAAAATGGCATCATTATTTTCCTTCACAACTTTCATGCAACGAAATCCCAAATCATTTTCTTTGAAAAAACTTTCAAGGTCTTCTCTTAAATTATTTCCAATACCTACTGTGATGATTTTATAATCTTTCACTTTATGAAACTTATGAATGAATTGATGTACAGGCTCCAAAATGAAAAGCGTTATTACAACAATAACCGTTACTACAATGGCAACAGGATAATCATGATAACCCACTGCCATACCTAATGCGGCTGTTATCCAAATCAATGCGGCTGTAGTCAACCCTTTTACAGAAATGCCTTCTTTGAAAATAACACCAGCGCCTATGAAACCAATACCTGTAACTATATTACTAGCGATTCTGTCTCCTGCTCCTAAGATGGCTGCTTCTTTAGATAAGATGGTAAACAAACAAGATCCTACGGAAATTAAAATCATTGTTCTAAAACCTGCTGCTTTACTTCTGAATTCTCTTTCAATACCCAGAATGCCGCCGATTACAAATGCCACTGAAACCTGAGCTGCTTGTTCTAGATAAATATTCATGGTGTGCATACATTAAAATTTAACTGGTATTAAAGTTAAGAAGATTAGTGGCATTTAAAATAATCAAAAGGTTCTTTACAATCATTGCATTGATACAGTGCCTTACAAGCTGTTGAACCAAATTCACTGAGCAATTTTGTATTGGTGGAATGGCATTGAGGGCACTCGATATTTTCTTCTTGGGCAAAAAGTATTTTATTGATTCTCGAGCTTATGTGTTGAGGGGGTGCAATGCCGTATGCTTTTAATTTATCTTTTCCTTCTTCACTCATCCAATC
>CAIUQQ010000022.1 GCA_903901345.1 uncultured Bacteroidota bacterium
GTGTCCCACAGTAAATAATCTATGTTTCTATGTGGTTTAATTTTTTGAAATTTCAAAAGAACAAGTAATTTTCAAATGTTATAAATAGTTTTTATCAAAGTATTTATATCTAAATTTTTCACAAATTTATTTACCATTGGTATATATCACAGCAAATGTTATTTTCGCAACAAATAAAATAATTATATAAAATAAATGGCAGAAGCTATCCGCATGCCCAAAATGAGCGATACAATGACCGAAGGTGTTATTGTATCATGGCTGAAAAAAGTGGGCGATGACATAAAACCAGGTGATATTTTAGCTGAGGTGGAAACCGATAAAGCTACCATGGAATTAGAAAATTTTGTAAAAGGTACTTTACTTCATATTGGTATTGAAGCTGGAGGAAGTGTTCCTGTTGATGCTTTAATAGCTATAGTTGGACAAAAAGGAGAAGATATTTCTGCTTTATTAAGCAATGCTGATGCGCCTGCAAAAGCTGATGCACCTAAAACAGAAACTCTAGCTCCATCGAATGAAACAGTAGCCGCAACTCCAATAGAAGTTACAAACACTCATGATGAAGGAAGAGTAAAAGCTTCGCCATTGGCTAAAAAAATAGCTGAAGAAAAAGGCATTTCACTCAATCAAATTGCTGGAAGTGGCGATGGTGGAAGAATAGTAAAACGCGATGTAGAAACATTTACACCTGCTGCTCAAACTTCAAATAATACAGTGGCAGCGCCAATGATTTCAATTCCTGCAATAGTTGGAACTGAAAGTTACGATGAAGTTCCAGTTTCGCAAATGCGTAAAGTAATTGCTCGCAGGTTAAGCGATAGTTTGTTTACAGCGCCACATTTTTTCCTAACCATGGAAATTATTATGGACAATGTAAATGCTGCTCGCAAAACCATTAATGCTGCTGGTGATGTGAAAATTTCAGTGAATGATTTTATAGTAAAAGCAGTTGCTGCTTCATTGCGCAAAAATCCTAAAGCTAACTCAAGTTGGTTAGGCGATAAAATTCGTTATAACCACCATATTCATATTGGTGTGGCAGTAGCCATTGAAGATGGATTGATTGTTCCTGTTGTAAAATTTGCCGATAACAAATCGCTTTCACACATCAGTGCGGAAGTAAAACAATTGGCTGATAAAGCTAAAAATAAAAAATTACAACCAACAGAATTTGAAGGTAACACTTTTACCATTTCTAATTTAGGGATGTTTGGAATAGACCAATTTACAGCCATTATTAATGCGCCTGATGCTTGTATTTTAGCAGTAGGCGGAAGCAAAGAAGCAGTGATTGTAGAAAATGGACAAATGAAAGTAGCCACTGTGATGAAAGTTACTTTAAGCTGCGACCACCGCGTAGTGGATGGTGCAGTGGGTTCTGCTTTCCTTCAAACCTTAAAAGATTTATTGGAAAATCCAGTTAAATTATTGGTATAAAAAACTTTTAGTAAATACATAAAAAAACCTGCTTCAATGATTTTTGAAGCAGGTTTTTTTATTTTCAATTTAACAAAAAATATTATTTGAATTCCTTTGCTTAATACCTTCGAGAACTATGAACTAATTCAACACCAATTTCTCATTATAAACCAATCCATCATTTGTTTTGACAACCAACAAATAAATTCCTTTTTGCAAAATACTTGTTTCCAAAATACCGCTTTTAAACGATTCTTTTGTTAGGCATAATTTTCCTTGCATGTTGTAAACAGATATCGATACTGGCTCATTTCTATTGGTATTTACCATCACATTTCCATTGGTTGGATTCGGATAAACTGTTATATTTTCTTTTGAAAATGCGTTTTCTTCAATGCCAATTGTAGCATCTTTAGTAACAGTTGACGATTTTAAAATCCAGTTTTCAGGATCTAATGCAATGGATATAATTGGAGTGGTAAAACTAAATTGATAATTATTTTTTGCTTCACCTTGTAGCACATAAATGGTGGTGTCGCCATTGGCCGTTTTTACAACAATTGGCAATGACAATTGAAACAAATTATTGGCAGATTTCAAATTACTCTGGTCAATATTAATGAATAATTGATTACCTGTTTGATTCCATTTTAAAGCATAATTGGGATAACCCAATCCATAAATCCATTGATTAAAAAAATAATCATAATTTTTTCCTGATAAACTATTTACCAAAAGTCTTAAATCGTTGGTAGTAGCATTGCCTTTGGCAAACTGAACTTGATACGTTTTACAAACCCTAAAAAACAAACTATCGCCTAATAAATAATGTAAAACTCTAACAGCTGAACCACCTTTGTTGTAGGTTATTTCACTCGAAAAAATTCTTGTTACATCGGCAGTATCGGTGAAGAACACAGAACCGTCAATTTTTTTTGCAGTATTGTGCATGGTAGTTAAAACCGTAGCTGTATTACTTGCCGTTGTTAGGTATTTGGCAGCTATATATTCCGAGTAAGTAGCAAAACTTTCGTTCAACCAAATGTCTTTCCAAGTGGCACAAGTTACATTGTCGCCAAACCACTGATGTGCTAATTCATGTGCTACAATACCAAAGTTAAAAATTCCTAAACTTGTCATGGTTTGGTGTTCCATTCCACCCGAAAAAGGTGCCATTACATGTCCGTATTTTTCTTTATAAAAAGGATATAAACCATACAAATCGGAAAACAATTCAACCAATGATTTTGTAGCGTTTATGCTTGCTGCATTGTTTGAATAAGCCAATGGATTATTGTAAATATAATGTTGTATCAAAATACTATCGGCTAGTTGTTTTGGTTTGGCATATTGCAAATATTCCGTGTATTGACCCACCGTAACTGCTACTAAATAATAGTCCATTTTGTAACGCGTTTCCCAATTGAATTGATGTTTTCCATTGCCAATTGGCTTAATACTTTTTAACAACCCATTTGAACCCACTTTATTGGAAGTATCGGTGGTCACTGAAATAAATACTGAATCAATTTTATCTTGCAAAGATTGCTTACAAGGCCACCATTCGTAGGCGCTATATGGCTGACTTAAACTCCACGTTATTTGATTGGAATAAGTTGGTGAGGCTTTATTACTAAATCCGTTTCCTATGGCAGCACTTGCACCACTTGGCGGTATGCCGTGATAATAAATTTGAACTTGAATAAATTGATTAAAAGTATAAACTGAATCTAATAAAACCAATGCAATATCACCATGTCTGATTACTGACAATTTTTGATTTTTATAGCCAAAAACTGAATCAACTATTAAGTTTGCATGTAGTTGAAACATAAAAGTATCGAGCGCAGAAATAGTAGATTTTGCAATTGTTTTTACATTTCCAGAAATGGCGGTTGATGTACGTTCCACATTTAAATTTAATTCATGAAAAACTACATCATATTTTTCCATAAAATCCATTTGTGCATTGGTAGCATTGGTTTTACTTAAACTTAAAACGCTCGAATTTATCTTTGAATTAGCACATAAATGTTGTGCATTTATATTATTATTTAAAGAAAATAGTACTGTAATTATTAAAAATATTGATTGTTTATTGAACATTTATGATTTGATTTTAAAAACTTTTGTAAATAAATTTCATCAAATAAACACTTTATTATTTACATTATTTGAATGTTATAATAAATCACCAAATCAATATAGTATAAACAAAAAAAAGCCCGCTTCATTACTGAAGCGAGCTTTAATTGCAAAACAAATTATATTATTTTGTAGCTACAATTCTAACTTTTACATTGAATTTATCATCGATAGCTTTGTCACCAATTCCTTCGAAGAAGCTTTTAGAACCATACTTAATATCAAAAGCAGTTCTGTCAATATCAAAACTAGCATTTGCAACTACTTCACCAGTTTTTTTAATGATTACAAAAGCAGGAAAAGTAATTTCTTTAGTAATTCCTTTGATTGTTAAATCGGCAACCACACTGTAGTTATCAGCAGCAGTTTTTGCGCCTTTAATTTCAGTTGCAGATTTAATTTTCAAATTAGCTGTTTTGAAATTATCAACAGCAAAAAATTCAGGAGAGTTTAAATGACCAATCAATTTACCATTCCATTCGCCAGTTAAATCGGTACAAGTAATAGTTGTCATGTCAATATCAAAATTGCCACCTGTTAAATTTTTTCCGTCAGTTTCAATTGAACCAGCAGAAATTTTTACTAAACCCATGTGTTCGCCAGTTACTTTTTTAGCGTGCCAGTTAAATGTAGATTGTTCCGCATTTACTTTGTAAGATGTTGCGTTTTTTGTTGCTGGCTTAAACGCTACTGCAACTAATGATAATGCTGCTACTGCAGCGATGATTAACTTGTTCATTTTTGTTTTTTGTTTAAATTGTTGTTTTTTTATTTTTTTATTGCTTATTACCAATTGTCTATTATTTTTTTTCTCTTATTTTATTTAGCAAATCATTTAATATATCTGACTCTTCATCTGTTAATATAATTCCGCTTTCATTACTGTCAAGTTTGTCATCTAATTCCTTCAAAATTTCCAAACCATCATTGGTAATTGTAATGTCCATTTGGCGTTTGTCTTTTGGACAAACAATACGTATAACCAGGTTTTTTTCTTCTAATTTGTCAATTAATCTCGAAGCATTTGATTGAATGTCTAACATTCTTTCTTGTATCAATCCTATTGTAACAGGATTTCCATTTTGGCCTCTTAATATTCTCAATACATTGTATTGCTGCGCACTTAAATGATAGGGTTTAAAGAAACGGGTTTGTGCTAAACTTAAATGTCCAGCAGTAAATATCAAATTTAAAAACGCTCTTTGCTGTTTATTTTTAAATTCTTTCTGCTTTATTTCTTCTTCTAGTCCCATTACTTTCAAATGCTGATGCAAATTACATGTATATACATACAACATGCAAGAACTATTTTATATGTATATACATGTAATTAATAGTCAGGATAATAATTTTTATTGGATGGTGTACCTTAAACTAAACCCGCCACTAGATATAACAGTTGGGTATTGGTTCGATGT
This sequence comes from uncultured Bacteroidota bacterium, assembly GCA_903901345.1. GTDB lineage: Bacteria > Bacteroidota > Bacteroidia > UKL13-3 > UKL13-3 > JAAFJM01. The sequence goes on from CAIUQQ010000022.1 coordinate 4,986, forward strand.
TAAAGGATTTGTTTGGCGTCTGTCATAGAAAATACGCAGCATAAGCTTTGTATTTATTTGGTATTCTACACTTGGTCTAAAACTATAAATTGTTTGACCAAGAACTGGAATATTGGTTTCAACATCTATGTTTCTAACTTTAGTAACGTTTTCCCTATAAGAAAAATCGAGCCTAAAATTGATATCATTGTCTAACACTAATTGACGTGTTCTTCCAATTGGTATTTTTAATTTTTTTGTTCTGTAACCCATTCCAAAAGTGAATTCTTCGCCTAATTGTTCATTTAATTGGCGGTTACCTAGAGCCAAATTGACCGTTCTGTCTTTATTATATTTTACCGAAGCAGTAACATTATTTGTTAAAGTAACTTCCACTCCAAATAAAGGTGCAAAACGTTCAGTAATGCTAACAGTTCTAATTATATATTGGGAAAGAAAATCAGTAACACCAGCGGCAGTATCTCTATTAATAGCTGAAGGAGTTAAAAAATTTCCAACAGTATATGTTGAAGTATAACGATGACTTAATGCAATATTGGAAGCCCAAGTTTTAACAAATTTAAGTTTTGATAAACCATTATAATTTACAGACCAATTTGGAATAGGTAATTTTGGGAACGGAGACAAATCAACAGCATTTACATTAGTTCCGCTATAGGCAGCTAAAAATGCTGGAATCAATACATCTTGACTTGTTTTACTATAACCAACAACATATCCAAAAGTATCGCGTGCTAGGCCTTGAGTAGAACCAAATTTTTCAATAGCTAAACGTTCAGATATTTCTTTTCTATTTTGTTCAAATTGTCTAAAAACTTGAGAAATTCCATCACTATTTTCGGGTGAAAAAGCTGTATTCCAAGTTCCATAGCTGGTACTAAATGTACCACTTTCTTGAAAACCAAAATCTTTGAATGAACTGTCTAAATCATTGTACCTAAAAATAGATGATGTATTCCTCTGATTTGACCTTTCAAAAGTTAAAACAACTCTTAAATCTTCAATTGGATCTATTGTTATTGTTCCATTTATACGTTCTTGAATATTTTGTGCAAATGCATTATTCATTCTAGAATCATTTGCCAACCAACCATTTTTGGCAGCATCATATCTGTAACTAGGATTTTGATCTCCTAAAATAAAACCATAACCAGGTGCTGATAAATCAGCATTATTACCTAAAAAATCGGGTTTTGGTTTAAAACCTGGCAACATTGTTCCTTCGGTTAAACTATATGCACCCGTAACATTCTTAACTCCCATTAACATTTTGAAAAATGTTTTTGCTAAAACAGGAATTTCTCTAGCTTCTTTTTCCGGTTCATCTGTTGGTTGTAATGTTTTGCCATTTTTACCTTTTGGAGCAGTTGGTAGTTTTGTTTTTGGAGAACTTTGTTTAGCAGTAGTTGGTGTATTTATATCTTTTAAAAATTTAACTTTATTATATAATGTAATAAAGTTCGCACCAATATTTATTTGTTGCTGGCGAGAGTTTTGAATGGTGTTTCCTAAACTATCGGCAGCGGGAGGTGCTTGTTTCCATTGGTAATTTACAGAATAACTATAGGTAGATTGATTGATAAAATCTAAAAAAGGTAATTTATTAATTGGAATAGTATATGTTCCTCTAATAGTTTGATTAAACTGTGTTAGTCTTCCTCCTTTTAGTAAATTATTATTAATAGTATCGCGTTTATTCTGAGTCGATTCATCAATTCTTCCATTAGGTTCATCTATCCTTGCATCTGCAATTGCATTATAATCTAGCTTTATACTTTTAGTTAAGTTCCAACCCAAATCATAGGTTCTTTTCATGGTATAAAGCTTATCATAATATGCAGGAATAAATACTGAACCACCAGTATTATCATTAGTTCTATTTATAGTTTCTCCATAACGCCTATCTAATTGAAATCTTAATCCCCAACTTGATGGCAAATAATTAAAGTTTATATCTTTTATCAAAGCCAAATGTTTCGATTTTATGAACTTAGCAAATGGCTCAATTGGTTTATTTGTAAATGTATAATTATAGGCTAAAACAGATTGATAAATTTGAAGCATATAACTTGCATACTGCTGGTTTCTTCTATAGGTTTCATTGAATGAAAAAATTGCTGATAAATTTTCTACACTCCAAGGATACATTTTTTTTCCGCCAACTATATTTTTTCTAACATTGGTAAAGTTCAAAGCTCGCTGTGTTGTAATATCATCTGAGGCCCTTGAAATATAATCTTTCCGTTCCTGATTGGTTGTTTGAGTTAACTCTTTTTGTAATTTAGTATCTAAATTAAGCGGATTATACAATGGTCGGATTAAAGTATTACCATAAGAAAAGAAAAACGGAATTGTTAAACCTGACTTTACTGGAAAGAATTTACCTAATTCAAAGTTTGAACTCACATCATATTTGTAAGTATCATCCATGGCGCGTTGTTGTAGTTTTTTATCTACTCCACCCCAACCATTTGTGATTACACTTCCCGACAACTGCACATTACCAAAATCGGCTAATTTAGCTTGTAACCTCCCAGTAGCAGCCCAACCACCACGGGTATTAAACTCAGTCATTCTAAGTTCATTGAACCAAACTTCACCACAAACAGGTAATCCATTATCTGTTAAACTTCCATTCTCCTTTTTAGGATTTCTAATACCCAACATAAATACTTTACATTGACTAAAATCGGGCATACCTACAACTGTTACTTTTCCATTTCCTTTTTGAACTGAGTATGGAAGTGTAAAAGCCCAATTAGCATTATTCCTAGCAATTTTCGCATCTATCAAATCTTCTAATGTTATTACAATTTCGTTTGCCCAAACTTCATTTGGGTCACTAGTTCCAGTTAAAGTTGTTAAGTTCAACGGAATTTCATATTCATAATAATTATTTATCATGTCGGTTCCAAAACGAACAAATGCTCGTAAATCACCATTTTTTGATTGATTACTCTCAGCATGAACAAACAATCGTAGTTTAGCATATTGACGCATGTCAACGGCTGCGTTTTTAAAGGCAGCCCTTGCATCACCATCTTTTAAATTACAAACCAATAATGAAAGTCCTTGCTCATTTTGCTTTACTGCCTGAGGCGAACTAAAATCTGTTTGTCTACTAATTCCTGGAGGAGTAGTATAAGCAACTGGAGTTCTGCCGCTATTTTTTTCAATATTTACAGTAGAAACAACAAACTGGGTATTATCAGTTGGATCTACCGGTTTGTGTTCGCCACCTGCTTCTAAATTTCCGGTATATTTTCTCCAATCGGCTCTTACTAATTGCAAATATGCAAAACGTAAAACTGTACTATCTTCAAATCCACGCATGAACATACGCATGAATCTTACCGATTTAAAATCTGTAATGTCACCCACTTGCTTTTGAAACTCTTTTATTGGAATTTTTAACTGATACCAAGTTTCTTGAGCCATATCGTTATTGGCAAATTGAACGGAACTTCTTACGCTATCAGTTACATAATTTCTTCCTATTACAAATTTATCTCTACCAATATCAACTTTATACTGAAAATAAGCTTCAATGTCATTGGTAGTAAAATCCTTATTTAAATCTTCTACATCGGGTTGGCTAGTGGCAGCAGTTGGATAAGCAGATTCTCTACCTTGACCAATAACAGGCGAGTTTCCTTGAGTTTGGTTAAAGTCTTTGTAGCGCTGCAATACATCTAATTGCGCTCCATCAAAATCGCCACCTAAATAAAAATGGTAATTATCGCCCGATGGATCGGCAACGGCTTGTTTATATGCAGTGGTAGTAGGGCCAAATTTTTTGGCAATTTCTTTTACATAAATGCTATCAAAAAAAGTTCTTTCAGCATCATCGTTTAATCCATCTAACCCAACATCTTGTTGTAATCTTTGATTAGCATCGGCATCAAAAGCAAAATTTATAACTGGTTGTTTTGGAACTCTTCCCCAAACTGTTGTATCTGTTTGTTTGCTCAAACCATTTTCAGCTGAGCGCCTGTTATCCCTTAAAATATCTTCACTTACATTTCCAAGGTTTATAAAAAGTTCTCCTTTATCGGTGCTATTCGGATTGTCTTCATAAGGATTTTGCATCCAAATTTCAATATAATCAATGTTTGATTGTTCAAAATCGTTTTGGTCAATTCGTCTCATTATTCCTCCCCAATTGTTTTGAGGATTATTTAATTTTCCATTATCCAATAAATCTTTTACGTTATAATTATAAGGACCACGCTCTTTTGGATAAAACGATAAATCGAAGGTAGGTTGTGTATTTGGTAAACCCGCTTGAATTTGTTTTCCTTTAAAAATATCTTTCACATAAATTTGGCGCACATTATGTTTTGATATTGAAGCCGGATTATCCTTTATATGTTGTGGCATATAAGGATCACTCGTATTTTGAAAACTGGTAGAAATATTATACCAAGCTAATTTAGCACGTTTTGTACCATTTTCTAATGTATTAAATAAATTTCCTTCAGGAAATAAATCAGATTGCCCTTGAGGTGTACTTGCCAAAAACCAACTGTTTTGAGTTTTTAAATCAAAAGGGATTTCCGCATTTTCAAAATTATCAATATAACCAGTTCCGCCCTGACTTAAAGCGCTGTTTACTCCAGGAATTAATTGTGCATATTCGCCAGTAACAGCTATAGATGAAGGAACTTTGGTAGAAATAAATGGTAACCTATCTACCATTTTGGTTAAAAACCTAGAATCTTTTCTATAAGTTCCATCAAAACCAACTACCATATTTGAAATTGGTTCTTCGCCCACATTCACTATTTGAGTCAATGGTTTTTCATTCATATAAATAAGAGTAGAACCAAACATCAAATCCTTGTGAACTTTGTAATCTAACCTAGCTCCTACTAATGTTTTTTGCTGCACATTAAACAAACTGTTTCCTTCACTAGAAACTTTAATAGCTGCACCTGAATTTAACAAAGCTGTATTTACTATTCTTACTCTTCCTAAACTATAGTCTACTGTATAATCAACGTTTTCGGTTAATGGAGCGCCATTGGCAGTTACCCTTACAGAACCAGGTTGCAAATTAGCAGAACCAACCGAAATTTCATTATTTGATTGACCTTGGAATGACCCCGTTAAATAAAATTTATCGTATTGAGGTAATTGAATAGCCGCAAATTTGGTGCTATCATATAATGCATTAAAGCAATAGTAATCAGCTAAAGTGGGATTGTTTACAAACTTATTTTTCAAATATTTTCCAAACGGTTCTACCGATGGCAATATAATTCTACCTGTTTGCGAAATAACAGTGATACCTTCTACATAATCAAAAACTCCATCTTGAACTCGCTCTTGCTGCAAGTTCATATTGTCTAAATTAAACACATTAAGCAACGCTTGGTTGTTAATCAATGGTTCGTTTTTAACTGGTAAATAATTTAAATCGGCACCTGACGGATCATCAGCATATATTACATTTAACTTAAAATTAGTAGATTGGATTCCAAATGAATTTAACGAATAAACATTCTTCATCATTAACTTCCATGTTGGTAAATCTGGTCGTTGCGATGGACCTTTTAACATTTTTAAAAACAACACATTTGGATTGACCGCATCTGGTGCTTTGTCGGAACTAAATTCTCCAATTTGAAAATCAACGCCACCAACATTACCAGAATAAGCCACCATTAACACATCATCATTGTTTAGGGCTTGGTTCAATGAAATAAATCCTAAACGAGCATTGTAAGTGTATTCTGTTGGATTTAACATTCTCGATTGACCAACGAACATGTACTGACTTTGAGCCTTTAAACCAGTTATTGCCTCATCGTATTTTAACTGATTCAATACATTTTTTTCTTGGCTTAAATTACCTGAAACAGTAGGATAAGTAATAGCACCTGTAGTAGTAGCCACATTTCCTCTTCCTTTTAAATAACCCCATAATCCATTCACCTGATTACCTAATGTAGTATCAAAAGGACTAGTATTTACATTCCAATATTTATTTATTCTTTGGCTTGCTTCACCCAAATCGGCTAATGCTAATATGTTTCTAGTATTATCAAAAGCATTGGTTCTATTGGTAACCCAAACTTCTATACGTGTAATATTTACATTGCTATTAATAATTGGCAATCTTCCTACAGCATTGTCAAAACTTTGGTAAAAGTGTTGTGCTAAAAAGAAGTGACGATTCATGTCGTATGCACTTGATTGAATTTCAAACTTGGTACTAGTAGCGCCTCCTTGTAAAGTAGTTTCTGAACTTTTTCCTCTTTGTTGTGATACAACGGTTGTAGCTGTTAATCGGCCAAACTGCATGGTGGCTTTTACACCAAACAAACTCTGACTACCTTGAATTAGCGTAGAATTTAACGGTAAACTTACGTTTCCTAATTCTATTTTTTTTATAATATCATCTTCCTTGCCCGTATAATCTAACTTCATTTGATTTTCAAATTCAAAAGTAGCTTCGGTATCGTAATTCATGTTTACTTTTACCTTATCGCCAACCGAACCTGCTACATTTAACTGTATTTTTTGCTTAAAATCAAATTGTGAAGTACTTTGCTGGCGCAATGAAAATGTAGGATTACGAACTTCATTTCCATTATACGAGAATATAAGTTCAGCATTTCCTCTTGGTCTAATGTCAATGATAGAACTCCCAAATATTTTATCAAATATTTTACTTGGAACTATAATTGGGGGAATTAAATTACTGCCTTTGGCAAAATTATTGGCCTGACTCCTTTGGTTAAAGTATTTTTTATTAGCTACTTTATTTTCATTAGCCATTCGTTCTTTAAAACCTTCGCTTGCGGGTAGTTTTGTGTTATAACTTCCTACTTTTGACGACACATTGTATTGGTTTTTTTCAGTATCCAGTTCATATTTGGTTTTAATATTTGGTGGATCATTTAAATCGAAAGGGTTTTTACTTCCAGTAGTTTCCCAAGGTTTTTTATCCTTAATAGGAAATGGCATTTTAGAACTTGTATCTTTCTTTTGGGTACTATCGGGCGGAGACATAAAATAATTTTTATGCAGGCGCATAGCTCTAGCGTCATTGGTAGAAACCAATGCCAAGGCCATGCTACTTAATATAGTAACTATACTTAATTGAAATATAAACGGTTGTTTTCTTTTAATTATCAATGTAGTTTTTTAAGAATAGGCTTTTGTCTGTTTTTTAAATTGTTATTATAAAATTATATGAAAATTTGCTGTTAAAACCATTGTTTGATAGGCAAACTATAATTGTTTTAACGATTGTTTTACCAATTGTTCAACGGTAAACTCTGGGTTTGATTGTCTTATTTTAATCAATACTTTTTCGGCTTCATTTTTAGAAAAACCTAACGATATTAATGCCGATAAAGCTTGTTCTATCATGGTATTCCTTACTCCACTTGTGGTGTTTTGAGGCTCATTTAGATTGATTAACTTAATTTTATCTTGTAAATCTATTACCAATCTTTGGGCTGTTTTTGGCCCAATTCCTTTTATTGACTTTAACAAAGTCCAATTTCCACTGCCTATAGCATGCTTTACTTCGGCTGGTTTTAACGATGACAATATCATTCGGGCAGTGTTTGTTCCTACACCACTTACTGATATCAATTGAAGAAAAAGTTGTTTTTCCTCATCGTCTGCAAAACCATAAAGTGTATGCGAGTCTTCCTTAATACTTAAGTGAGTTAATAGTTTTACTTCGGTTAAAGTACTAATTTGCTCAAAAGTATTTAACGAAATCTGAATTCCATACCCTACCCCATTGCAATCTATCACGATATATGCTGGCGTTTTTTCGCTAATTTTTCCTTGAATATGTGCTATCACTAAATCTTTTTAAAATAAGGGTGCTAAAATATAAAATGTTTTTAATTTTGCAGTGTAAATAATATAATATATGTACCTAACAATCAAACAATTTATTCTTTTGACATTTTTATTGTGCTGTTTTAAAATTACAATTGCCCAAAAACAAACGCAAAAAGTGAAAGATTATTATACAAATGGTATAATAAAAATGAAAGGAAAGAAAATAAATGACACTAAAATTGGCACGTGGTTTTATTATGCTAATAATGGCAAATTAATTAAAAAGGAAAGTTGGAAAAACGGTGATTTAAAATTTACTATTTTATACAATGAAAAGGTAAAAGCCAGTGAAATTATTTATAAAAATGGAACAGTTAAAAAACTTAAAGGCTGTGGTTGTTAAATAAATTTATTTACCTGTCTGACGCCTTGGCTTGGCTTTGGCCCTGCTAATCGTCTGACAGGTGTGGAATTATTTTACAATGTTTTTTAATAGTTCATCCATGTTAAGCATCGTCTTTTCGGTTAATTCTTCCTCTTCTTGTTCTAATAATTCTTGTTCCGAATCGGGTTCTACTTTATGATGGTATAAACTCCAATTGCCATTATTATATTCTAAAGCCGTTAAGTTTTCTACCCAATCACCACTGTTTAAATAGGTAATAGTTCCATAATCGGTGGGAAAATGTTTAATAATTGGGTGGTGAATATGACCGCAAACTACATAATCGTATTTCTTTTCAATGGCTACTTGAACGGCTGTTTCCTCAAAATCGTCAATAAACTTAATGGCACTTTTAAAACCTTGTTTTACTTTTTGTGAAAATGACAACCTTCCTTTTCTCAGTATTTTTTCGGAAACAAAATTAGCAATGCTGTTTAATATGATCAAAAAATCGTAACCAACTGCACCTAATTTAGCCAACCATTTACTATGTTTCATGGTAATATCAAACACATCGCCATGAAAAAACCATGCTTTTTTACCATCTAACTCTAACACCAATTTATTTAATACTTCTAAATTCCCTAAGTTAAAATCGGTGAATTTTCGCAGCATTTCATCGTGATTACCTGTTAAGTAGTATATTTTAGTTCCGTTGCCCAACATTTTAAAAATTCGCTGAACTACTTTCATGTGACTTTTGGGCCAATAATGCTTACTAAATTGCCATATATCTATAATATCACCATTTAAAACCAATATTTCTGGTTCTATTGACTTTAAATATTTATTTACAGCTTTAGCCTGGCAACCATAAGTTCCTAAATGAATGTCGGACAATACTGCTAATTTAAGTTTACGTTTACTCATTATAATATATAGGTTCTGCAAACTTGCATTAATTTTTTGATTTTTAAATAAATAAATTGTTAAGTTATTTGGCAATAAACCTAACCGCGTATAGTTGTTTATAGTTTAGGTAATTTACCCAACTGGTTCATCTTTTTACCCAACTGATTCAGGTAAAATACTTAA
>CAIUQQ010000023.1 GCA_903901345.1 uncultured Bacteroidota bacterium
ATATTGAACCACATAGGCACATAGATAACATAGCTTATAAACTATTTAATTTATTTAATCAACTATCCGAAGAGTTAGCCAAGCACTCTAGGGATTTTAAATGAAAGGTAGTGTCTCTGACACGGGCTAACAAAACAAGTATGGATACTATTATCTCATTTTAAATGCGTAGTCCCTTTACAATTGCTCGGTTTCAGACTACGCATAGTGGGTCTCTGACACGGGCTAACAAACGAGTGTTTTTTATTTTAAAAAGAATATTGAACCACATAGGCACATAGATAACATAGCTTATAAACTATTTAATTTATTTAATCAACTATCCGAAGAGTTAGCAAAGCACTCTAGGGATTTTAAATGAAAGGTAGTGTTTTTGACATGGGCAAAAAAACAAGTCTGGATACTATTATCTCATTTTAAATGCGTAGTCCCTTTACAATTGCTCGGCTTCAGACTACGCATAGAGTGAAATTTGGCTAAAGTCAAAGGGCAATTGACAGGTTATATTGCCCTCAGCTTTAGCTGGGGGTTTATGAAATTGTTATATTTACAAGGCTTTAGCCAAATTCTTATCCCCAAAATAGAGGTAATTAATAATTTTTTTTACCCAAATCGAAAGAAATTTTATTATAAAATTAATTGGTAAAGGAAATACACAAAAAAAGCTGCCTTTTATAGACAGCTTTTTGAATTGATGTTTTAAAATATTAAGCTAACAAAACTGCTTTGGTAGCTTCTAATATGGCAGTAGCTTTTTCGTTGGTGCTAGATTCGCTGTAAACGCGCAATACAGGCTCAGTTCCACTTGCGCGAACCATTACCCATTCACCATTTCCAAGTAAAAATTTAAAGCCATCTAAGTCTTCTGTTTTTTCTATTTTGTAACTTCCAAATTGGGTATATTTTCCTGCTTTGCAATTTGCCAAAACACGTTGTTTAATTTCTTCTGTAATGTGCAAATCAATTCTACCCATTGCAAAGCTACCCACTACATCGTATACTTCTTGAATTAATTCATCTAAACTTTTTCCGGTTTTAGCCATAAATTCCCAAATGGTAAGACCAATCCAAATGCCATCGCGCTCTGGAATAAAACCTTTAATAGCTATTCCACCACTTTCCTCACCACCAACTAATACGTTTTCGGTCACCATTTTTTCACAAATGTATTTGAAACCAATTTTGGTAATTTCTATTGGTAAACCATACGCTTTAGCTAATTCAGTAATTTTAGAAGTGGCACTAAAAGTAGTAATTACTTTACCATCCATTCCTTTGTATTTGTGTAAATAATGAACCAATAAAAGAATGATATGATGCGAGTCTATAAACTCCCCTTTTTTGTTGTACAAGCCTATTCTGTCAGCATCTCCATCGGTTACCAAACCGCAATCTATTTCTTCACTGATGCGAATTAACTCGCTAAATTCAGTTAAGTTTTTATGAATAGGTTCTGGCGCTTGTCCGTCAAATCCTGGATTATAATCGCAATGTAATAAAGTAATTTCTGGAAATAATCTGCGCATTACATTTTGCCCAGCACCATACATGGCATCATAGGCAAATTCCATTTTACTTTCTTTGATGGTTTTTAAATCAAACTTACTTTCCACTTCATTTACATACATAGTTTCTAAATCAGTGTATGAAATCATGCCTTCGCTTATTAAAGTTTCCATGCTTTTTAAAGGCATAGCAAAAGTATTTGGAATGGCATTTTCTACTGCATCAATTACCGCAGGACTACTTGGTCCGCCATAATGTGCTTTTAGTTTAAATCCGTTATAAGCCGGAGGATTATGGCTAGCTGTAATAATTACACCCAAAGCAGCGCCTTGTTTTACCGCACCCAAACTTATCATTGGAGTGCTTACAAATCCTTTTGCCATGATCACTTTTATGCCATTGGCACATAAAACTTTTGCAGTTGTTTCTGCAAATAATTCACCTGCAAAACGGCAATCGTGACCTAAAACAACGTTTAAATTATTGGCAAAATTTGCTTTTACAAAATCTGCTGTTCCCTGCGCTACACGTTTAACGTTTTCTACAGTAAATTCATCAGCTATAATTCCGCGCCAACCGTCAGTTCCAAATTTTATTATGTACATAGTTTTGTTCAATTAATTTTATGCTGCAAAAATGCAAAAAAAACACGAAGCTTAACTATACAACTTCAACTATTTTTATGAGATTGTCTAGATTATTAAAAAACATTTTTTCAAAAACTAAATCCTTTCACTTATGTTTGGTTTTTTATAAATGGAATTAGAATACGTAATTTTAGTAGATGAAAATGACCAAGAAATTGGTACAATGGAAAAACAGGAAGCCCATGAAAAAGGTTTATTGCATCGTGCTTTTTCTGTTTTTGTATTTAATGAAAACAAGGAATTATTGTTACAGCAACGTGCATTAACCAAATACCATAGCGCTGGCCTTTGGACAAATACTTGTTGTAGTCATCCACGTGCAGGAGAAACCATAGAACAAGCTGCTCACCGCAGGTTAATGGAAGAAATGGGTTTTGATTGTGAATTAACTACTAAAACAAGTTTTATATACAAAGCTGCTTTTGAAAATGGTTTAACCGAGCATGAATTTGACCATGTTTTAGTAGGAAGTTTTAACGGTGAAATAAACTTTAACCCAACTGAAGTAAAAAACTTTAAATGGATAAATTTAGAAGAGCTTCAAATTGATTTACTCCAAAACAATCAAAATTATACTGCTTGGTTCAAAATTATTTTCGATAATTTCCAAAAAAATCTACAGTAATATCCTTTCATTATTTTTACAATAAGCTTATAATTAGACGTTACTATTTATAATCATTTTATGCTCATATATTTTACTTATTTTTATCATTGTTTAGATTAGTTCTAAATAATAATGTTGCGGCATGAAACATCATTCAATCATGAATAGAAAAAAAATATTAGTAATTATTATTTGCACCCTTTGTGTATTTAAATTAAAATCACAAAATGCAGATACTACAAAAACACTTTTGTTAAATGACTTAATTATTAGAGATCAAAAAAACATTGGTGGCATTGAGCGAATGCCTGATATAAAAGACAATGTAATATTTGCTGGAAAAAAATCGGAAGTAATTTTATTTGATAAAATAGCAGCAGACTTAAGCATAAATAATACTAGACAAATATTTAGTAAAGTACCAGGTTTAAATATTTGGGAAAATGATGGGTCAGGTATTCAAACCAACATTTCTACAAGGGGTTTAAGTGCCAATAGATCTTGGGAATTTAATGTAAGGCAAAATGGATATGACATTGCTTCGGAAGCATTTGGATATCCAGAATCTTATTATACTCCACCAACAGAAGCATTATCAAAAATTGAAATTGTAAGAGGAGCAGCATCGTTACAATATGGAACGCAGTTTGGTGGCTTGTTAAACTATCAAATAAAAAAAGGTCATGCAACAAAAAAAATACATTTTGAACAGCAAAATACATTAGGAAGTTTTGGTTTGGTAAATTCCTATTCTGCTATTGGTGGAACCATAAAAAAATTCAACTATTATGCATTTGTTCATAATCGTTCAGCTGATGGTTGGAGGCAAAACAGTGAATATAATATCACTACTAAATTTGTATCGGCAAACTACCAGTTTACCAAGAAAATAAATGTAGGTTTTGAATATACCAATATGGATTATGCTAGTCAACAACCTGGTGGACTGACAGATGGTCAATTAAAAACAAATGCTCAACAATCAAATAGAACCAGAAACTGGATTGGTACACCTTGGAATGTGGCTTCGTTAACTTTTAAATACGACCTATCGGAAAAGATTATTTTAATTATAAAATCGTTTGGAAGTAGGAGCGAAAGAAACAGTGTTGGTTATGTAAAAGCTGTAAATGTAAAAGACTCTATAAACCCTTTAACATTACAATATAATTCACGTCAAGTTGATAGAGATTTTTACCAAAACTTTGGTTCGGAAGCAAGAATTTCGATAAAATATAATTTGTTTAAATTAAAACAGACGCTAGCAACCGGAGTAAGAGTTTATATTGGTAACACCAATAGAAAACAATTAGGAGTTGGAAATACTAACTCCGATTTTGATTATTCAATTACAAATGATCAATATGTTAGAGACTTAACATTTAACACCAATAATTATGCATTTTTTGCAGAAAATATTTTTCAAATTACCAATAAATTTAAAATTATTCCAGGCATTCGTTACGAAAGTATTTATAATAAAATAGAAGGAACAATTAATAGTAATACAAGTAAAATTCCTTCACAAGAAAGCAATAGAAATTTAGTTTTATTTGGAGCAGGAACTGAATATTTATTAACTAGCACTACTAATTTATATGCCAATTTTTCTCAAGCTTATCGCCCAGTAACTTTTTCTGAATTTACTCCTTCTTCCTCCACCGATGTTGTAGATCCTAATTTAAAAGATGCCTCGGGCTATAATGCCGATTTAGGTTACAGAGGGAAAGTAAAAAACTTTTTGAATTTTGATGTAGGTGTGTTTTATTTAAATTATAACAATAGAATTGGAACCATCATTCAAAATGGAAATAATTACAGAACAAATATTGGTCAATCAGTGAGCAAAGGAATAGAATCATACATTGAAGTAAATCCAATCAGAATAATTACCGATAATTCCAAATGGGGAAGTGTAAATGTGTTTTCAACGAATTCAATTATTGATGCAAAATATGTAAGCTCTTTTGAAACCAATCCAGCTAAAAGCTACAATGGAAAATTAGTAGAAAATGCTCCAAAATACATCAATAGACTAGGTTTAAACTATTTTATAAAAACATTTTCTGCTACTTTTCAATACAGTAATACAAGCGAAATTTATACCGATGCGTTGAATACTGAACTACCAAACGCAACAGCTCAAGCAGGTAAAATAAAAGGTTACAGCGTTTTGGATTTATCGTTTTCTTACTTATTTAGCGAGCATTACAATATAAAATCAGGAGTAAATAATTTAACCGATGAAGTATACGCTACAAGAAGGTCTGGAGGATATCCAGGTCCGGGTTTATTACCTGGAAATGGGAGAACATTTTATTTTAGCTTTGGTATAAACTTTTAGGCCCGAATGCGCTTTAGAAATTCGTTATGAGAGTTGAATATACAATAAATCAGTTCCTTAAATTTTAAAATCATAGCAGCGCTACGTTTTTCAAATTTAAGGAAACGCTGATTTGAAGTAGATTTGACTCGTAATAGATTTTCTAATGCTTATTTCGGCCTTAATTCAATGGTTTTCCGCTATAAAAGTCCAATACTTTTTTACGGAAAACCAATTCATATTTTGCTTGTAAATAATCAGTTTGCGATTTGATATAACTGTTTTTCGATGCCAAATAATCAGTTAAACTTAAGCCACCTAATTCATATTGTTTTTCGCTAATATCTACTGCTTCTTTATTTGCTTCTATCGATTGCAAAGCAGCAGTATGACGTAATTGGGCATTTTTAAAATTCAAATAAGAGGAGTTGATACTTTTAAATAAATTTTGTTGGGTTTGCTTTTCGGTTAATTTAGCTATTTCCATTTGAATGGTACTTTTTTGAATGGTACTATTTACACTCCAACCATTAAAAACGGGAATGCTTAAAGTAAAGCCCAAACTTGTTCCAAAATTTTTATTTATTTGGTTGTTAAAAGGAGTAGATTCAGATGTAGTAGGAAAAGTTTGTTGCCCTAATGAATAAACTGGAACTTGTGTAGTTCCGTTTAAATAATAACCAATTTGCGGATTCACAATGGTTTGATAACCGCCATAAGTGGTTCCTAAAGTGGTATAAAATGAACTCAAACTTCCATTTAAAGTTATGCGCGGACTTCTTGCTCCTAAGGCTATAAATCTTTGTAAATCGGCACTGCGTTGGCGCTGTTTGGCGGCTAACACATCGGGACTTTGTTTTTCAAAATCGGTATAAATAGCTAATGGCGATCTGTTTTCATCTTCTACCAAAACTTTATTTACATCTAATTTAACCAGTTTATTGGCAGTATCTGGCATTAAATCTATCATTTGCCAAAGGTCTAAATAAGCGCTATTCAATAAGTTTTGTTGGGTAATAAAATTCAATTCTTCAGTAGCTATTTGTGCTTTTAATTGTAATAATTTACTTTTATTCAAACCGCCCAAATCATATAATTTTTGCTGACGTTCCAATTGATTTCTTGTTGTAATAACTTGGTTTTTTGCAGCTTCTAAAATTTCATTTTGTTGTAAAACTCTCAAGTAATTATTGGCCACATTTAGTTTTAAATTATTTCTACTATTTTCCAAATCGTGCTTGCTTGCCACATAATCACTTTCTTTTAAACGAACATTATTTGTAGTTTGAAAACCATTAAAAATAGGCATGCTCGATGATGCGCCAACACTGTTGGTTCTAAATGCTAAATCTTCTGGTGTATTTGTTTTTGGATTAATGTTAAATCCAGTTTGCCAGTTATTTGATGCTTGTCCGTTTAAACTTGGCAATGCCGAAAGTTTGCTTTGGCGAGCATCTATTTTAGCATTTTCTGTTTGTAAATTCTGTTGCTTGGTTTGAATATTATTTTGCAAAGCAATATTTATACAATCTTCCAAACTATAAGTTTTTTGGGCAAATGCGGAGTTACCAAAGCTGAATATTGCAAAGCAAACTACTAAAAATATATAAGTATAATTTTTTAACATAAATGGTTTTTTATAAAAAAATTTGAAAAATAAACTGATTACAAGTTTATTTTGCGCTCGCAAAATAATGTTTAAATACACAATTCCTCATTTGCTTCGTTGGATTTTTCCAAATTATACATGGAAGGTAAAAACCTCAAAAAAAGTGGTTTATTTTACTTTCGATGATGGTCCACATCCTGAAATTACAAATTGGGTTTTGAAACAACTAGCTGTTTATAATGCTAAAGCAACTTTTTTTATGGTGGGTGAAAACATAGTTAAACACCCTGAAATATTTGAACAAGTAAAGCAAAAAGGTCATCAAATAGGAAACCATACTTTTAACCATTTAAAAGGTTGGAAAACCAACAATGAAAGTTATTTTCAGAACATGGAACGTTGCCAACAGTTAACAAAAAATAATTTATTTCGTCCGCCTTACGGACGCATAAAGAACAGTCAAGCAAAGCACATTTCTAAAACACATCAAATAATTATGTGGAACAGATTGAGCCGAGATTATGATATAAATTTAAACATTCAAGAAAGTTTAAAAGTAATGAAATTATTACCTGCAAATGGTGCAATTTTTGTTTTCCACGATAGTGAAAAAGCATTTAAAAATCTTCAAATAATTTTACCCCAATTACTTCAATTTTATAGCGAAGAAGGTTATGTATTTGAAAGAATTTAGTTTGCCAAAACATAACGTGAAATTTTTAACAAAGTATCGGTATCTGTTGGATCTTCTAAAACTCCTGTAATAAATTTATTATCTGCCGCTTTTAAACTGTCATTTTTAGAAACTTGTGCACTTATCAAATAAATAGGTATGTTTTTGTTTAATTTTAACAATTCATATTCTTTCAAAAAACTCC
>CAIUQQ010000024.1 GCA_903901345.1 uncultured Bacteroidota bacterium
AATAATTTTTAAATAAAATATTGGTAAATAACGGCAGCAATTACTAATGAGAAAAACAAGATTTCTTTTAAAATCACAAGTCTTTTACTCATAAAATAATTAGCCATTACAATACTTACTGGAACAGATAAATAACAAACAGCAAATACCACATTATGGTCTTCAATTAATGTTAAAAGTACTGATATTACAATGAACAATGCTAATGTTATTAGTATTCTTCGTGTTTTTACTTTGTTTTTGAAATAATTTAGTTGAAGCGAAATTCCTGATACAAAAACAATGATAGTAATTAAAAACCATGGAATTATTTTGTTCCAATTGATGCTAATAGTATTTAAGTAATTTCTATTCAAACTATTATTGATAATTATAAATAAATCGTTCAAATTATCCATCATAAAAAACAAAACTCCAAGTAAATAAATGGGTAATATAAGACCAAAAATACTTGCTAAAATGAAACGAATATTGAAGTAGGTCATCAATATTACACTTATTAAAATAAAAGGTAAATAAATTAAGGTATCATAGTTAAAAAGCACCGCCATTCCTAAATACAAACCACTGTCGAGAACAATGTATAAAGGCTTCTCGGATTCGTATAAATTACAAAGCCTTTGAAACATAAGTATAATAAATAAGTTAGCAATAAGTTGTGGATTTAAAAACAATTGTTGCGGATAAAAACTATTAAGTAGCACAAAAAGTAAAGCAGGTAAAAAACTATCTTTATTTAAAATAGAATGATTTACTACTAAGTTATTTACCATCCAAGCTTGCAGTACAACCAAAAAACTTGCTGATACAGCACTAAAAAAATAGTAATCGTCAAAAGTGCTAACCCAACTAAATATGAATTGAGCTAAAGGAGCATTTATGTTTAAATCGATTGGAATTACGCGGAGAAAAGGCAATAATCGTATAAGAACTGTAAAAACAATTAAAAATACGAATGCGAATATGCTGTTGTTTCTAAATAAGTTTAACAATGTTGTGGTGCTTAAAAAGTAATACGCATCAAAGTAAATCGTTTGTCACGAATGGTGCAAGCCAAAAGTGAATTTGCTGAAATTTGCTTGCAATCGTTAGGAATAATTAACACACTTGCATTGATGGCTTTCACCAAAATTTTATTTTCGCTTTTACCTTTTACGTTAAATTTATTCATCAAAACATCACCTTCTTGATTTACATCGGCATTATAAATAGTGTGAATTGCATCGTTATTTACAAAACAAGTAATGGATGAATAATAGCCGCCATCACTTACAGATTGCTGTTCTTTGTTTACCACATCGCCAATTTCAAGCGAACCATCTGCTTTTATACTTAACAATAATACATCGTTATAATTATATACAACCCGGGTATTTGTTTGAGGAAATCCATTTACATAATAAGTATATGATTGCCTTGTAATAAAATATTTTTCAGAAATAAGAAATACACCACCATCACTTCTTGGAATTATTTTACGAATATAAATATCATTTAAATCCATGGTTTTACTAAACGATATTTTTTCTTTTAATAATTTCAATGAAATGGAATCAATTACATTTACTTGAACTGCCGTAGTTTTTAAATCAATGGTTTGATAAAAATAACCGCTGTTATTTATTTCATTTTCTATGGCATAAAACCCAATTACATTTACTTGTTTTGATATGTTATTTACAACAAATCCTAGGTCATCTATTTCTATTCCTGGCTTTGAAATGTCGTATTCTAACATATTTTCATTTGCTTTATAAAAAGCATATAAAACAAATTTTCTGTTTTCATTTTTCTTTTTCTTTTTTCCCGATTTAGGAAAATCAAGCAGCGTAAAATAATTTCCGTCATTGTCTATATCACATTTGGTAGCGCCAATGTCATTTAATACTTCATTTATTTCAAATGTTTTTGCATAAACTGTTAATAGATTTTCATCAAAACCATATAAATACAAAGCAGCTTTTTCCTTATCATTTTGACTTGCCTTGCCAATAAAACTTAAACTAAAATACTTTTTATTGATACTATTATTTATTGTCAAATCAATATTTTCATTTAACAATAACTCGTCAACAGACGCTAATAGAACCATTCCGCCTGTTTGGTTTAAGTTCATATCAAGTTTAGTAACTAAAAAATCAATTTTATTTGTTGCAGTATTTTTAGCCGAAATGAAAACATATATTTGTTGATTGATTAGCAATACTTTTTCAATGAAAGCAGGAATAGTTAAAGGTATATCTTTACTTAATTCAATGGTAAGTTTGTTGTTAAATTTCTCGATTAATACATTTTTCTTAAAATTATTATCGCGGCACCTAATAATAAATGTTCCTAATTCATTGCTACCAATAATTTGAGTATAACTGTTTTTATTTTTTACTTTTACGGGTTGTCCAAACTCTATTATTTGAGCATTTACCTGCAATGAAAAAATAAAAAAAATAAAAATGCTTAGCAGCTTATGTTTATACATTATTTTGCGACCTTTAAATAGAGTTGCAAATTAATAAAATAGCTCGTTTTAAAAATGATGATTATTTAAATGGCAAAAAAAATATATGATACAGCAAAACCGCAGGAACGTGCCGTTTTGGTGGGAGTAGTTACTCCTGGTATGAAAATTGAAAAATCGCAAGAGTATATTGATGAGTTAGAATTTTTAGCTCAAACGGCAGGAGCGGTGGTTGAAAAACAGTTTTTACAACGCTTACCTCACCCAAGTTCTCGCACTTATGTAGGTGAAGGAAAATTGGCCGAAATATTAGAATATGTTACCGTTAGAGAAATTGATATTGTAATTTTTGATGATGAACTTAGTCCTTCGCAATTGCGTAATATTCAAAATGAATTGAAGGTAAAAATTTTAGATAGGAGTAATTTAATACTTGATATTTTTGCAAATAGAGCTACCACTGCTCAGGCAAAATATCAGGTAGAATTGGCTCAAGCACAATATTTATTACCTCGCTTAACTAGAATGTGGACGCATTTAACCAAACAAAAAGGTGGAATTGGAATGCGTGGACCTGGGGAAACAGAAATAGAAACCGACAGACGCTTGCTACGTGAGGAAATTAGCAAACTGAAAGAACGTTTAAAGCAAATTGATAAACAATCGGCTACACGCAGACAAAACCGTGATGAAAAAAAACGTGTCGCTTTGGTTGGTTACACCAATGTTGGTAAATCAACTATTATGAATTTATTGAGTAAAAGCGAAGTTTTGGTGGAGAATAAATTATTTGCCACCTTAGACAGTACCGTTCGAAAAGTAGTTTTCGAAAATGTTCCTTTTTTATTGAGCGATACTGTTGGGTTTATAAGAAAATTGCCGCATCAATTAATCGAAAGTTTTAAATCAACTTTAGATGAAGTACGTGAAGCTGACCTATTACTGCATGTGGTTGATATTAGCCACGAAAATTTTGAGGAGCAATTAAATTTAGTAAACAGCACTTTATTAGAAATTGGCGCAAGCAATAAAAAACAATTACTTATTTTTAATAAAATAGACCAACTTAAAGAACCACTTGAGCCAGACGATCCGTTTGGCGAAGAAACAGAACACTTGACTTATATAGAAAAACTAAAAAATACTTGGATGGCCAAAGAAAACGGACAAGTAATTTTTATTTCAGCCACTAAAAAAGTAAATATCGAAGAGCTAAGAAGTAAAATTATAGCTGCAATCAGATAAAAAAAGAGCTTTTATTCCAACAAAAAAGCCCGAATGTAAATTCGGGCTTTTTGTTTTATTATTGACAAAAAACTATCGTCTATTGTCTGTAAACCATTGACTAATTAGTCTCTTCTTGGTCTTCTTTCTCTATCATCAGTTCTTGGTCTTTCCGTTCTTGGTCTGTCAGAACTTGGTCTGTCAAAATTTGGTCTGTCACCGCTAGGTCTATCAGAACCACCTCTGCTACTTCCACCGCTATACGATCTGTTTCTACCACCATCTCTAGTTCCGTATCCACTTTTTTCGCTAAAGCTGCTTCTTTCACTTGAACTGCTTCTGTCGCTTGAGCTATTTCTATCGCCACCAGCATCTCTACCGTAGCTACTTCTTTCGCTTCTTTCGCCACCGCTTCTTCTTTCTCTATCTCCGCCACCACTTCTTCTATCGCCACCACCATAACTTGAACCACCTTCGCTTCTGCCTCTGCTGTATCCGCCACCGCTTCTACCGCCTCTATCGCCACCTCTGTCTCCGCGGCTATCACCACCACGAGAGTTTCTACCTTCTCTTGAACCACCTGGTTTTTCGCCACTTAATTCAGCTCTAACTGGTCTGTCTTCGTAAGTTTTTCCGTTTAATGAAGTAATTACTTTTTCAGCAAATTCTTCTTTCACATCTACAAAACTAAATACTCCACTCACGTCAACATGTATTTCTGTATAATCTAAGCCACTTTCTTGAGCAACCCAATCTTTAAAACTACGAATGGTTAATCCATCTTTTTTACCAATGCTAACAAAAATTCTTTGACCTCTAACATTGCTTCCACGTTCACCGCGTTCGCTACGTTCACCTTCGCGAGAAGTTCTTTCGCCACTAGTATTTAAGTCAGGTGCATTTAAGTATTCAGCACTGAATCTACGTAATTCTAAAGATAAAAATTTCTGAACTAATTCTTCCGATGGCATTTCTAATAAAGGTTTTAAACCTTCCATTACTTTTTCATCAAAAATGCTAGTTTCTATTTCAGTATTTACAATTGTATCAATGAAAGCTACTAATTTTTTATCTCTTACTTCTTCAGCACTAGGAATTAATATTTTTTCAAATTTCACTTTACTTAAGCGTTCAATATCTCTTAAACGTCCGTTTTCACGCATGTTTAATAAGGTAAATGAAACACCTAATTTTCCTGCACGAGCTGTTCTTCCACTTCTGTGAGTGTAGTTTTCAATATCGTCTGGTAAATGAAAATGGATAACGTGAGTAATTCCAGTTACATCAATTCCACGAGCTGCTACGTCAGTTGCTAACAATATTTTAATAGCATGGTGACGGAAGCGGTTCATTACTTTTTCGCGTTGTCCTTGGCTTAAATCGCCATGTAAACAATCAGCATTGTAACCATCTTTAATTAATTTATCGCTTATATCTTGAGTTTCATGTTTAGTAGTACAGAAGATAATTGCATAAATGTTGTCGCTATTAAAATCCAAATAACGTTTTAACGCTGGATATTTATCGCGGGCATGAACTGCAGCATACTGATGCGTAATGTTTTCATTACCAGTATTTTTTTGGCCAACAGTAATTTCATGTGGATCGTTCATGTATTTGTTTGCAATGTTTCTGATACCTTTAGGCATGGTAGCACTGAATAAACACACTCTTTTTTCTTTAGGAGTTTCTGCTAAAATGTATTCTACATCTTCTTCAAAACCCATGTTAAGCATTTCATCTGCTTCATCTAAAACTACATACTTAACGGTTGAAATGTTAAGCGCTCTGCGGTTCATTAAATCCATTAAACGACCAGGAGTTGCAACAATGATGTTCGCCCCTCTTTTTATGTCGCTAATTTGACGTTCAATGCTTGCTCCACCATAAACAGCCACTATGTTAATGCCTGATTTGTTTTTGCTGTAATTTCCAAGATCTCTGCTAATTTGCATACAAAGCTCACGTGTAGGACAAATAACTAATGCTTGTACTGACCTGTTGGTAGTATCTATTAGTTGAATAATTGGCAGGCCAAATGCTGCTGTTTTACCGGTTCCTGTGTGGGCTAATCCCAAAATATCTTTCCCTGTTTCTAAAAACACAGGAATAGACTGTTCCTGTATCGGGGTGGGGTTCTCAAAACCCAATTCTTGAATCGCATTCAAGATAGACGTCTCTACGCCCAGTTCACTAAAATTTTTCAAAGTACTTTATTAAAAATAAGCTGCAAATATATGTAAATAATTGACAAATTGTGTTTTAGTGAGATAAATAAGTTTTAGAGTACCATTATTCTTCACCCTTAAGTATTAAAAGTATTAATAAAAAAATTACAAGCGAATAATGTTGATATTATTGTTGGATAAAAAAAATTCTTTTTCGTGGTTTTAACTTTGTCAAAGTCTTGAACTTTGACAAAGCCGTTCCCGCACACTTTGTCAAAGTTTTTTTAAATGTTGATACTGACCGGCCGGTTCGGTTATGCAATCTGTTATTTACCATGCATGCTTTAATAAAATAAAAGTATAAAATGAAATTGATATTTTAAGCATTACAAATGCTAATAATATAAAGTGCGGTTTGCAAAACACGGCTGTACGAAACATTAGATTTGATATTTTTGGATAAATAAATTAGGGTCTCCATTACATTCAATAATTATTTGTTTTAGTAGTTCATTATCTAGTTCATTGATAAATTTAATTTTCGCAATTTTATATCCAGA
>CAIUQQ010000025.1 GCA_903901345.1 uncultured Bacteroidota bacterium
TATTTTAATATCAATATTTTCTTTACCATTTAATTTTACAATTTGGTTGTTAAATGCTCAACTCCAAATTTTTAAAATGAGTTTTGCAAGAATTTTAAATCAAATTTTATTTTTAATTTTATTTATTCTTTTTCTTGAATTTATTGAAGCAAATAAAATTGTACTAATTTTATTTGCTTACACACTTGCACAATTAATTACAAGTGTTTTTTGTATTATAAAAGGTTGGTCGGGTATTTCATTATACTTCCATAAAACAAAAGAAGGTTTAAAAGAATTGTTCCATTTTGGAAAATATAGTATGGGAACTTTAATTGGTTCTAATTTATTAAGAAGTTCTGATTCTTTTTTGATTGGAAAGTTTTTAGGAACCATTGCTGTTGCTACTTATAATGTTCCATCAAAAGTAGTAGATGTTTTTGATTTAGTAATTAGAAGTTTTGCTATTACTAACATGCCTGTATTATCCAAAATTTATTCAAATGGAGATTTGGTATTACTAAAAAAAGAATTTGAAAGAAAAACAGGTTTTCTTTTTTTATTGTTATTGCCAGCATCAATTATATCATTTGTTTTTGCAGAACAGATTATATTTATTTTAGCTGGAAATCAGTATACAGATGCAGTTTATATATTAAAATTATTTGCAATTTATACTGCATTAACTCCAATTGATAAATTAAGCGGTGTAATGCTTGATATAATAAATAAACCAAACCTTAATTATATAAAAGTCCTGTTAATGCTTACTGTTAATATTATTGGCGATGTTTTTTGCTTGTATTTTTATGGAACTTTAGAATCTGTGGCAATTGTTAGCATTTTTACTTTTGCAACTGGTGTAATTTATGGCATGTATTTATTAAATAAACACATTAATGTAAGTTTTTCAAATTTGTTTATTTTAGGTTACAAAGAGTTTATTTTTAAGTTTAACGATTTAACAAAAAATAGTTTATGATAGCTAGACCTCAAACCAATAGTTTAAACCCAAATATTGTTAATTTTGGAATTGGTTTTATTTTCTTAATAATAGGTGCTTTACTAGCATTAATTATATCGTCTGACAATTCCTTTTATGGTATTTTAGTAATTATAGCGCCAATTATTTTAGGTTTAATTATTATAATTTTTTCAAATCCATATTACGGTATTTTATTGTACTTAAATTATAGTTTTATATCCAATGGTTTAACTCGATATGTTCCCGAAAATATTACTTTAGGTTTAGGAATAGATTTTATTTTATTATTAACTACACTATCCATGTTGGTTCACATAAAGTGGGACGACATGAAAAAATTAAGACAAAGTGTTTTCTACGTTACCTTAATTTGGACTATTTATACCATTTTATTAGTGGTAAATCCTTTATTAGGTCAAGTAGAATCATTAATTTATGCAATTAGAGGAATCTCGTTATATTCTGTTCAAGTAATACCATTAGTTTTGCTTTATATGAACACTAAAAAAGATTTCAATACATTTTTGAAAATCATTATTGGTTGGTCTGTTATAAGTACAATTTGGGCTTTTAAACAAATTATGATTGGAACAGATACTTATGAGCAAAAGTGGCTTGATGCTGGTGGATATATTACGCATATTTTAAATGGACAATTACGTGCATTTTCATTTTATTCCGATGCAGGGCAATTTGGTTCAACTATGGCTTTTATTTCTTTTATTTGCTTTGTCTTGTCATTCGGGCCTTATACTAAAAATAGGAAATATACTTTTCTCGCAATTTCAATTTTCACCTTTTTAGGTTTCTCCATTTCGGGTTCTCGTGGGCCAGTATTTATTTTTATATTTGGATTTTTATTCTTTTTTATCCTAATTAAGCAATTCAAAACATTGATTTATGGTTTAATTATTGGAATTTTTATATTCTCATTTTTAAAGTTTACAAATATTGGTAGTAGTAATTATCAGGTATTTAGAATCAGAACTGCATTAGATCCAAAAGAAGCATCTTTAATGGTTCGATTAAATAATCAAGAGCTATTTGCAAATTATTTAGAAAACAAACCATTTGGTGGAGGAATTGGAACTGTTGATATGTTTGGAATTCGTTATTATCCTGGATCTTTTTTAGCAAATTTACCTACCGATAGTTGGTTTGTATCTATTTGGGCTCAAAGTGGAATTGTAGGTTTAATACTTCATCTATTTGGAATTGCCTATGTTTTGGTGGTTGGTTTTGAAAAAATTTATAGACTGAAAAGTAATGATCTTCGCTATAAAATGATTGCTCTTTATGGAGGTTTTATTGGTATTATTGTTGCTAGTTTAGCAAATCCTATTTTTGGTCAAACGCCACTTGGACCCATTATGTATATTTGCATGGTGTATTTAACTACTGCCGATAAACTTGATTTAGAATTTTTAGCTGAAGAAACTCAAAAAAAAAATAATTTAGAACAATCTAAATTAGCTGCTTAATTATGGAAACTTGGCCTTTAGTTTCCATTATAACTGTAAACTATAATGGTAATGAAATAACAGATCAGTTTTTAAACTCATTATTACAAATTTCATATAAAAATATTGAAATAATTGTTGTTGATAATGCTTCTAATATTCTTCCAGACGAACTGAAAATAAAATATCCAATTATTAATTTAATTAAAAGTAAAAAAAATATTGGTTTTGCCGCTGGCAATAATTTAGGAATAAGAGAAGCAAAAGGCAAATATTTTTTTCTTTTAAATAATGATACTGAAGTAGATCCTAATTTTTTAGAACCAATTATTGAATTGATGGAATCAAATAAAAACATTGGCGTTTCATCATCAAAATTACTTTATTTCAGCAAACCCAATATTATTCAATATGCAGGTCATAGTGGTATAAATTTATATACCGGAAGGGGTTTTGTAGTTGGATTTATGGACGAAGATTCTGATAAATATAATGCTTCTTATAAAACAGAATTAGCTCATGGTGCTGCTATGTTGATTAGTAGAAATGCCTTAAATAAAATAGGTGTTATGGCGGAGTTATATTTTTTATATTATGAAGAAATTGATTTTTGTGAAAGGATAAAACAAGCTGGTTTTGAAATTTGGTATTGCGGTCAATCTATAGTTTATCATAAGGAATCAATGACAACGGGTAAATTAAGTCCTTTAAAGACATATTATTTAACAAGAAATCGATTGATTTTTTCAAGAAGAAACACTAAAGGAGTTCAACATTACGCATGCATTTTATTTTTCTTCTTTATTTCATTTCCAAAAGGTTTTTTAAAGTTATTATTAAATAAAGACTTCACTTTGTTAAGCGCTTATTTTAGAGGCGTATTTTGGCATTTTAAAAGATATAATATTTATTTAAACGAAGGTACTATTTACAATGATTTTTAATAGAATAGTATACATTTTTATGTAAGTCCATTTTATTGGATTTTTTAAAATTACATATATAAAATGTTAAAAAACAATCAATATTTTTCATAATATTGTGAATATTATTATGGTAAAATACTTGTTACTTATACTTGAGTCAATTGGATTGATTTATCTGGTGTTTAATATTTTTTATATTACTATTTATTCATTTGGCGCTTTTTTTTACAAACGAACAAACTTTAATATTCCTATTATTAAATATAATAAGTTTGCAGTTTTAATTCCTGCTTATAAAAGTGATGATATTATTTTAAATACAGTAAAAGAGTCATTATTACAATCGTATGATAAAAAGTATTTTGACATTATTGTTATTGGTGATAGTTTACTAGAAAGTACTTTAGATAAACTTAATAGTTTAGATATAAAACTTTTTTCGGTTCAGTTTGAAATTAGTACTAAAGCCAAATCATTAAATACTGCTCTTGCTTTACTTCCTGAAATTTATGACTACTGTTGTATTTTAGATGTAGATAATATTATGGAGATTGATTTTTTAAGAAAATTAAATGTACGACTTCAAAATAATGAAATGGTGATTCAGGCTCATAGAGTTGCTAAAAACATAAATACTTCTTTTGCAGTTTTAGACGGATTAAGTGAAGAAATAAATAATAATATATTTAGAAAAGGACATATAGGTTTAGGAGTATCGTCAGCACTAATAGGTAGCGGTTTTGCTATTCAATATAAATATTTTAAAGAAATATTATTGAGCATTGAAAGTCCTGTTGAAGACAAAGAGTTAGAAATTATTTTGTTAAGAGATAATTATAAAATTTTATACGAAAGTGATGCTTATGTTTATGATGAAAAAGTAGCTTCATCTAGCGTATTTGTTAACCAACGCAAGCGTTGGATAGCATCACAGTTTTATGATTTTAATAAAGTGTTTTTTGATTGTATTGTAGAATTAGTTGTCAATAAAAATTTTGATTTTTTTGATAAAGCAATGCAAAAAATACTTTTACCTCGTGTATTGCTTTTGGCTGTTTCTGCTTTAAGTATATTAACTATTTTCTTTGCTACATTTTCTTATGCAATAGTTTTTATTATATTGTTTATGTTTTGTTGTCTTTCTTTTTTTCTCGGTATTCCCTCAAAATATTATAATTTAAAAACTATAAAAGCATCTCTAAGTCTTCCAAAAGCAGTGATTTTAATGGTTTTTGCTTTATTAAAAAGTAAAGGTGCTGCAAATAAAAAATTCATTCATACAAAACATGAATTTTTGGATGAAATAGAATCAAATAAAAGTAGTGAGGGAAATATTTAAATGAAAATAGGTATAGAAGCACAGCGAATTTTTAGGAAAAAGAAACATGGTATGGACATGGTTGCTTTGGAATTAATTAAGCAACTTCAATTATTTGATTTTGAAAATGAATATTTCATTTTTGTAAATAATTTAGAAGATTTAGAAGCATTACCAAAAACTTCAAATTTTAATATTGTAAAAGTTAATGCTTCTCCATATCCTTTTTGGGAGCAATATTATTTGCCAAAAGCAATAAAAGATATAGGTGTAGAAATTTTGCACTGCACAAGTAATACTTCTCCTATTTCTTTAAAAGTTCCTTTAATTCTGACCCTTCACGATATAATTTATTTAGAAAAATGGAATTTTACTAAGGGTACTTCCTATCAAATTGCAGGAAATTTATATAGAAGATGGAACGTTCCAATTGCAGTAAAATTAGCAAAACATATTTTAACTGTTTCTGATTTCGAAAAAAATAGAATCTTAAATCAATTTGGTATAGATAACAGCAGTGTAACTACAGTATATAATGGAGTGGGTAATCACTTTAAAAAAATTACTGATAATGAAATGTTGCTTAGGGTAAAGAAATTATATAATTTGCCAGACAATTACTTGTTTTTTATAGGAAATACTGATCCTAAAAAAAATGTAATTGGTGTTTTAAAAGCCCTTTCTATTTTAAAACAAAAAGGACAGTTAAAAAGTAAACTTTTGATGCTAGATATTAATAGAGAATATTTAAATAAATTACTTAGGCAAATAAACGATATTACTTTATTAGATGATATCGTATTTTGTGGCTATGTTACAAACAGTGATTTACCTGCTATTTACAGTCAAGCAAATTTGTTTTTATATCCTTCATTACGAGAAAGTTTTGGAATTCCTTTGCTTGAGGCCATGGCTTGTGGTGTTCCAATAATTACTTCCAATACATCATCAATGCCTGAAGTTGCTAGAAATGCAGCTGTTTATGTAAATCCTTTTGAAGCAAATGAAATTGCAAATGCTATTATTGAATTGCAAAGCAACCAAACAAAACAACAAGAAATTGTTTTTAATGGTGTAACAAGAGTTGAACAATTTACGTGGAAAGCTAATGCATTACAAACTTTAGAAATTTATAATAAATTCGCATAAATTAATTTAAACATCATGATTTTAGAATCAATATTTTGGATATGCATTTTTATAGTATTTTATAGTTATTTAGGATATGGAATAGTTATTTATTTTATTGTTAAAATAAAAAATGCTTTAAGCCAAAGACCTGTTTTTGATAAATCATATGAACCTGAAGTTACTTTAATTGTTCCTTGCTTTAATGAAGCTTCATATATTGAAGATAAAATTCAAAACAGTTTAGGGTTAGATTATCCCACAAATAAGCTAAAACTTATTTTTATTAGCGATGGAAGTTCTGATAATACGCATGAAATAATAAAAAAATATCCGTCAGTTATTGCATTGCATGAAGATAAAAGGAGCGGAAAAGCTTCTGCTATGAATAGAGCAATGAAATTTGTATCCACACCAATTGTAGTTTTTTGTGATGCAAATACAGTGCTTAATAAAGAAGCAATTAAAGAATTAGTAAAACATTATCAGGACGAAAAAGTTGGAGCTGTAACCGGTGAAAAAAGAATTATTTCTGCAAATAAAGAAGGTGCAAGTACTGCTGGTGAAGGAATTTATTGGAAATATGAATCTTTACTTAAACAATTAGATTCTGATTTTTATAGCGTAGTTGGTGCAGCTGGTGAATTAATGAGCTATAGAACAAGTTTATATAAAGAACTTCCAGCCGATTCTTTATTGGATGATTTAATGCAATCAATGCAAATAGCTATTAATGGTTATAGGGTTATTTATGAGAAAAAAGCTTGGGCTGCTGAAACTGCAAGTGCCAATGTAAAAGAAGAATTGAAACGTAAAATTAGAATTAGTGCTGGTGCATGGCAATCAATGTTAAGATTAACTCAAGCTTTTAATCCATTTCGTAATTTTAAATTGTTTTTCGCTTTTATTTCACATAGGGTTTTAAGATGGACTTTAGCTCCTTTGTCATTGTTAGTTTTGCTAATTGTAAATATACTTTTAGCCTCAAATGTTGACGCTATTTATTCTATACTTTTAGTTTGTCAATTAGGATTTTATGCTTTAGCATTATTAGGTTGGTATTTTGAAAATAAACGAATAAAAGTAAAAGTACTTTTTGTTCCTTACTACTTTTTTATTATGAATTTGTGCGTTTATTTAGGACTATTCAGGTTTTTAAAAGGCAAACAATCTGTTTCATGGGAAAGAGCTCAAAGAGCATAAAACAATTGCTTTAGGGGATGGAAATTGACAATTTAAATAAAAAACACAACAATTTAAATCACCAAACTGCTGATAGAATAATAAGTCAGAGAATGTGTTAAAGTAGCAATACTTTCGATTTATCAAATAAGGTATAAATTATCATATTTGTATTGATTGATAATCATGTTTTCATAGGATTATATTAAGGTTTATCAAAGCCCCTTCTGCAAAAGTTGGGGCTTTTTTATTTTTGCCTTTTATCATTTTTGTAAATATTTAAAGTGGTAAAGCCAATTTATTTTCATTTTTTTGCGCCCTAATTTTTATGAAAAAAATGATTATTTTTATTGCAATTTTATTTACCCTCACCTCAGGAAGTTATATGTTTTTAGAGCAAAATCAATTTGGTAAATTGCCAACTGGTGATAGGTTAGAAAAAATAAAAAAATCGAAAAACTATAGAGATGGTGCTTTTCAAAACCAACACTTAACACCTGATTTAGCTGAAGGAACTTCGTATTTTGATGTTTTAAAGTCATTTATGAAAAAACCCAAAAATACGGAGCCACCTCATAGCTTACCTTTTGTGAAAACTAATTTATTTTTATTAGATTCATTAAAAACACAAATAGTTTGGTTTGGACATTCAAGTTATTTTATAAAAACAAATGGTTTAAATATTTTAATTGACCCAGTATTCAGTGGCAATGCTTCTCCATTGAGTTTTTTTGGAAAAAATTTTAAAGGAAGTAATGAATATGCGGTGGAAGATTTTCCAAATTTGGATTTTGTAATTATCACACATGATCATTACGACCATTTGGATTACAAAACCATTTTGAAATTGAAAAATAAAACCAAACATTTTTATACTTCATTAGGAGTTGGAGCGCATTTAAATTTATGGGGAATTGATGATTCTAAAATCACTGAATTTGATTGGTGGGATTCTATTGCTGTAACTCCTGAAATAAAAATAATTGCAACTCCAGGAAGGCATTTTTCAGGTAGAAAGTTTAAACGTAATCAATCATTATGGGCATCTTATATTTTACAAACTCCAACCGAAAATTTATTCTTAGGAGGTGACAGTGGATTTGATACCCATTTTGAAGAAATAGGTAAAAAGTATGGTCCTTTTGATTTGGCTTTGTTAGAATGCGGGCAATACAACAAAATGTGGGGTTATATTCACATGATGCCTGAGCAAGTGGTGCAAGCAGCCATTGATTTAAAAACCAAAGTTTTGATGCCTGTGCATTGGAGTAAATTTACTTTGGCATTACACCCTTGGAACGAACCTATTAAACGAGTTACTACCAATGCAAAAGAACGAAACGTAAAACTCACCACACCATTAATTGGCCAAGTAATCACCTTAAATGAAAACTATCCAGATAGTATTTGGTGGGAGTTTTAGAAAAATTGCTGCTAGCAACTAGCCTCTAGCATCTGGCAATTAGATGAATTATTTTAAATAAAGTAGTTATTATAAGTTCCATCGGATCGACCTTACGGTAGTAAAATAAAAAAGGCCAACTTTTCAGTTAGCCTTTTACATATAATTGTAATTACAATTTTTATCCTTTCACCATCAAAGCCATGTAGAAACCATCGTAACCACTAACAGACGGTAATACAATTTCTTCTTTTTCTAGTGTGAAGTTTGAGTGATTTGCCAAAAATGTAGCTACTTGATTTTGGTTTTCGCTTGGCATAATGCTACAAGTTACATACAACATTTTACCGCCAGTTTTAACCATTACATGGTATTTGTCCAAAATTTCAAATTGTGTTTTCTTGATATTTTCAACAAAATCGGCTTGCAATTTCCATTTTGCATCAGGGTTGCGTTTTAAAACACCTAATCCGCTACATGGTGCATCTATCAATAAACGGTCAGCAAAATCGGTTAATTCAGTAACTGTATTGGCTTCAATCAAACGAGTTTCTACATTACTTACACCCGCTCTGCGTCCACGTTTTCTAAGTTCATCTAATTTCCATTGCTCCACATCCATGCTAATTAGTTTTCCTTTGCTTTGCATCAACGCTGCAATGTGTAAAGTTTTGCCACCGGCACCCGCACAAGCATCAATAACGCGCATGTTGTTACCATCTATTTGTAAAAATTGAGCCACCATTTGGCTCGAAGCATCTTGTACTTCAAAATGCCCTTCTTTAAAAAGTTCAGTTCTGAATAAATTTGTTTTATTAATAATCAATAAAGCATCATCGTAACCTGGAATTTCTTGAGCTTCTACTTTTAAATCGGCTAAGTTTTTTATCAGTTCTCTTTTGGTACTTTTTAAAGTATTTACCCTAATAATAAAAGGTGCCATTTGGTTTAAAGCAGTAATTTCAGTTTCCCACTGATTGCCTAATTCTGCTTTTCCCATTTCGTCTAACCAATCAGGAATCGACTGATTGATTTTGCGAATTTCCATGGCTTCATGTCTGCGTTGCATTACTATTTGATAGTTAATTCCATCAAATTCTGGCCAATATGGAAGTTCAACTCCTTTAATCATAAAATGAATGGCAAGGATGGCAAACATTTGATGTTGTTTTAAAGGACGCATGTCTTGGTGACCCGTTAAACAATATTGATACAAACGAATCCAACGAACGATGTCATAAGTATTTTCGGCTATAAAGGCTCTATCACGAGCGCCCCAAGTGTGGTTATTGCGTAAGCTTTGTTCAATTACTTTATCAGCGTATTTTTTTTGATTAAATATTACGTTTAAGTTATTTACCACTTCATTTACTAAAGGGCGATGTAGTTTTTGTGTCATGAAATTATTGTTTTGCTATGCAAATGTTAGTATTTGCAATTTTTATTAAGCGCCAAAGATAATCAAAAGCATAGCTTATTTAGTGATGGAAAATAAAACTCATTTAAAAACAATTGAAACTTTTGAAAATTTAACAGAGAGATAGCTAAATTCCTGTCATTGACTTTTTTGGTTAAATTGCTAATTATTAGCTAAATAAAAAACCACATAGATACATAGGTTACATAGTTTAAACGCTATGTTTTCTATATTCCTATGTGGTTCAATTTTTTTTAAACAAGGAAACATAGCATTGTACGTAATTTTGTATTGATTTTTTGAAAAAAATATCCTTAGCAATGACCAATTCAATCAATATAATTTCATCTTGAGCTTAGTCGAAGGACAACCAATCAACTTTATCAACCAATCAACCCAAAACCAACCTACTTCACTACATAAATTTGATTCAAGTTTCGTCCATAACCATCATAATCTAAGCCGTAACCCACCACAAATTTGTTCTCAATTTCGAAACCAACATAATCAATTTCAATATTTTCTTTCAAGGCTTCTGGTTTAAAAAGCAATGTCATAATTTTTACACTTTCAGGCTGATGTTGCCAAACCAATTCTAATATTTTTTTTACTGTAGTTCCAGTATCTACAATGTCTTCTATGATTATTACAGGTCTATTAGTAATAGAATGATTTAAACCAATTAAAGTTTTTACTTCACCAGAACTTTCAGTTCCTTCATAGCTTGCTAATTTAATAAATGAAATTTCGCAAGGCGCTAAAAATGATTTCATTAAATCGGAAGTAAACATAAACGAACCGTTCAGTACAGAAAGGAATATGGGATTTTTACCATGATAATCAACAGTAAGTCTATTAGCTAACTCCACCACACGAGCTTGAATGGAATGGTTACTAATAAATGGTTCAAAATGTAAATCCTTAACTTGTACGTTCATAATATATAAAAAGCTTGAAATAAAATATTTGCAATAATAATGGACTCTATTCTTAATTAAAAGATGTTTGTTTACTATAAATTTTACTATTTTTGACCAATATGAAAGTGCTTACAATTGTTTCTTACCCGTTTTTGCCTGCCACCACTGGAGGCGAAATTTGCACTTTAGGATTACACAATGAATTGGCAAAAACCAATGAAGTTACTGTTTATACGGTGGAGCCATATGCTACAAATTTTACAAAGCCAAATTTTGAATTAATAGCAAATTTACCATTTAAGGCAAGCAGGTACATCAATATATTTGTATTTTTTAAAATACTAAAATTGATCAAAACGAAGAAAATTGATATTGTTTTCTTTGAACAAACTTGGTACGGTTGGTTGCTATTATTATTAAAAACATTTACCAACAAAAAAATAGTTGTTCGTGCGCATAATATTGAGCATTTAAGGTTTAAAAGCATTGGTAAGGCTTGGTGGAAAATACTTTATTATTATGAGAAAATAACTTATAAAAAAGCGCATCAAGTGTTTTTTTTAACGGAAGAAGACAGACAAAAAGCAATTGAAGTTTTTAAATTAAACGCTAATAAAACACAGGTAATTCCTTATGGTGTTGATATAAAATCAATGCCAGTGAAAAATGAAAATGCTGAAGCTAATATTAAATTAAGACATCAGATAAACGAAAACGATCATATCATTTTGTTTTATGGAACCATGGGCTATAAACCCAATAATGATGCTGTTTTATATTTGTTAAATAAATTACAACCAGCATTGCAAAAGCATCCGAATTTTTTTTATAAAATATTGGTTTGTGGTAAAAATTTACCTTTTACTATTGAACAAAAAATAAAGGCAAATCCTAGTATTATTTATTGCGGATTTGTGCCTAATTTAAATGAATATATTGACGCTGCAAATGTGGTACTGAACCCAATATTAAGTGGGGGAGGAGTGAAAACAAAAGCCATTGATGCTTTGGCGAGAAATGCTAATTTAGTTTCTACCGAAACAGGAGCAATTGGAATAGACAAAGCTGTTTGTGGTAATAAATTATATGTAGTTAACGACCATGATGTAGATGGTTTTGCTACTGCAATTATTAAATATTGCGAAGCAAAAACAACTAATATTCCAAAACAATTTTACGAAACCTATAATTGGAGTAAAATTATTGAAAGAATGGAATTGTAGTGATGAAAAATTGTTTATTTGCTATATTGTTATTGATTGTTTTGGTTGCTTGTAGGAACGATGGCTACAATTTAAATATTCGAACTAATGGCAAGATGGTTATCATTGATTCAATGTTGTTAACTAATAATTTTGAAAGTTATAATCCTGATAACATACAAAGTGGTTACTATCCAATTTATTATATTGGTAATAAAAAAGACACGATTACTTTGAGAAAGGAACGTTATGAATACAATGAATTTAACTATGTAGATACTTTAAAAGATATTTTCACCGCAAATGCAAAAAACGTATCAATAGAAATTGATACCAATTTTAAAACAAGTGTAGACGTAAAATTTAAACATTATATTCAGCAAAAGGAATCTCAGAAAATTGATTCTGTTTTTTGTTATGCTGGTTATAATTTTTTTGTAAATAATTTAACAGATTCTGCTCTTTATCTTGGTTCTGGTAAAGGGAGTATTGGAAATGTATATTTGCAAGTAATTAACGAAGATGGTAATTGGGTTGATTATGAAAAACCATACCATTATTCCTGTTCAGTAGGTTTTCAATGTATTGTACTTTGTCCTAAACAACTATTGATTGGAAAATTAATCAGAAAAAGAGGTGATTACAAAACTAAATGTAGGCTCAAGTTTAAAGTTAATGATAACATAATTTACTCCAACTTTTTTGAAGATTGGATTGATAAAAGACAATTGAAATTTAATTTTAGCGAAAGTTACGAAAAGTAATCTTCATTTTTAAACTAAAAAAATCCCTTAAAATTTAATAATTTGCGGCACTTTGCAAATGAATCCA
>CAIUQQ010000026.1 GCA_903901345.1 uncultured Bacteroidota bacterium
ATAAATGAAAGCAAAAAAAATATTTACAGTGTTTTTTACATTAATATTGCTTGAATCATGCTTCGTTGGTAATGTAAAAACATTTACTTCAGACGACCTTAAATGGTTTGAACCTTATAACAAGTCAGAAACGCTTGTTTTTGAATCGGACAAAGGGGAAATGGACACAATTATTTTCCATAAAATAGACACAACAAAATACTCAGTTAGGGACATAGAACAAGGATTTTATGATAGAACAACTTTATCTGTGGCTTATAAATTGACCAAAGGTAGCTATCATCAATTTGCTAAAATGAGTGGTGATAGTGTATTGTATGAACATGATTTAATAAATATTTCAAATTCATCTTCAAGTGATTTTACTGCAAAAGAATTTACATTTATTGGAATAATTTTCAATGGAAAAAAAATAAACAATATCAAACAACTTGACAATTCTACTTACTTTTTTGAAAGAAGTAAAGCCACGTATCCGGAAATAGATGTAGAAAAAGGAATTAACAACTTCACTTTTGAAATTAAAAA
This sequence comes from uncultured Bacteroidota bacterium, assembly GCA_903901345.1. Lineage (GTDB taxonomy): Bacteria > Bacteroidota > Bacteroidia > UKL13-3 > UKL13-3 > JAAFJM01. The sequence continues at coordinate 529 of CAIUQQ010000026.1, forward strand.
GGGAATTATTAAATATACAGATAACAGAAACGTTAATTGGAAAAGAATATAAGGTATCTTTAATAATTGTATGCTTATTGGAGTTGTAATATTTTATTAGATAAATTAGTTATCTTAGCTTAAGCAGTTAACCAACAAAATCAGCACCCGGGAAAGTTTCCTTTGCCAGCAGCCTTTGCTAGAAGCCAGCAGCCACTCTCCCAATTTTTCCTTTATTTCCACCAATAAAAACAGCTGTTCCAACTTTTGCCTTTTTTACCACATTGAAGTTTTGAAGGCTAATATTTTTCCAAATTTTGGTTTTATAATTAAATACATCTACGCCATTACTACCGCAAGCAATGAAGATATTTCCATTCAATTTTTCAATGCAAGAACGGTAACCAAAAGGATTGGAGCCCATGTCTTCATAATATAAATTTACTCCAATTTCATCATAGTTTTTATAACGAACAGAATCCTTCATATAATCACCACCAACGGTAATAAATGTTTTATTGCTTTTTACTAACGAAAAAGCTCCTTTGCCATTGGCACCTTGTTGAATGGTTAAATTTATTTTTTTAGCAAAGGAATTTGGCGATTTAAATTTGTAAAAACTTGATTGCATTCCACCACTTATAAATCCAAATTCATTGTTTCCCCAACATTTGATACTAGTTCCACTGGCAGCAAAAACAGCTTCTCCTTTTGCTGCTTTTGGCAAATATTTTTCGTCAATTAAATTCCAAGTGTCGCCACCATTCAAGGTTTGAAGCAATAAAAATTTACCATTTATTGGATCGCCAACAATCATTCCTTTTTGATTGTTCCAAAAATCCATGCCATCTAAAAAATAAGCAGTATCTAAATTTTGATAAACTTCCTTCCAAGTTTCGCCACCGTCTATGGTTTTTAAAATATAAGCTGGAGTTCCACTACTGAGCATCACAGCTGTTTTATCATCAAAAGCTTCTATGTCTCTGAAATCACTTTTTGGATAATTTTTTAACTGCTGAAATGTAAAAGTTTTTCCACCATCTGTGCTTTTTGCAACCGTTCCGCGGCTACCGCTAGCCCAAATAACTTGGTCGTTTACTACGCACAAACCTCGGAAAGAAACTTTGTTTAAAACCACACCTTCACCTAATTTAAAAGTGTTGCTATCTAGCAATATTACATCCTGTTGTGCATGGCTATTTATTGCCAAAAGGCAACATAAAAAACCGAAAATTATTTTTGCATGTTTCATGCATTCAAATAAAGTAGATTATTTTTAAAAATAGTCATGGTTTTTTCATTTTACAAAGCAATTTATTTTGTTTCACCAATTTTCATATATTGCTCTTTTATTTCACCAATTTCAACATGAAAAATACATATAAAACACTTACTTATTTGCTTTTTGCTTATTGTTTTTTGCCAATTGCCAACTGCTTATTGCCAATTAAATTGTCAGCGCAAGAAGCCAATCCTGTTAATGGTCCGCATAACATTAAGTCCAGTTATTTTGCATTTACCAATGCAACAATTTTTGTAGATGCAAGCAATAAATTAAGCAATGCCACATTGGTAATTAAAAATGGTAAAATAGAAAATGTAGGCGTTGGAATTACTATTCCAAAAGATGCTAAAGTAATTGATTTAAAAGGGAAATTCATTTATCCTTCGTTCATTGATTTGTATTCAAATTATGGCGTTAATTGGAAAAATAATAATTCAAATAATGGCAATCAATATGCTACCAATAAAAAAGGTGCTTATGCATGGAACGATGCCATACGAGCGGAATTAAATGCAGTAGATTATTTTAGTTATGATGAAAAAAAATCGAAACAATTAGTTGAAAGTGGCTTTGGCGCTGTACTTTCAGGAGTACATGATGGAATTTGCAGGGGAACTGCTACCTTGGTTTTAACCAATAATAACAATGAAAATGAATTGGTAATTTCATCAAAAGCCGCAGCCGGTTTTAGTTTTAATAAAGGAAGTTCTATTCAGGATTATCCTAATTCCTTCATGGGAAGTATTGCTTTGCTAAGGCAAACTTATTACGATGCAAATTGGTATAAAACTCAAACCAAAGAAAAGAATTTAACGCTAAATGCGTTTAACCAATTACAAAGTTTACCCAATATTTTTGTGGTTGATGACAAGCTTTCAATATTGCGTGCCGATAAAATTGCCAAAGAATTTAAAACCAATTATATCATTAAAGGCGATGGCGATGAATACCAAAGATTGAATGAAATAAAGGAATCAAATGTATCATTAATTATTCCTATCAATTTTCCAAAACCCTATGAAGTTGAAGATGTTTTTGAAGCAAATTATGTGAGCACTGCCGATATGAAACATTGGGAAATGGCACCTGCCAATGCCAAATTATTGAGTGAAGCAAATATCAATTTTGCCATTACCAGCAATGGTTGTAATGACGCAAATGAGTTTTTGAAAAACTTGCGCAAGGCTGTATTATATGGCTTAAATGAAACTGTTGCTTTAAATGCATTGACAAAAATTCCTGCGAAAATGATTAAAGCCGATCAACAAATTGGAAGTTTGCAAAAGAATATGTTGGCTAATTTTTTTATCAGTAACAAACCTGTTTTTGATAAAGAAGCAGTGATTACCGAACACTGGATTAGTGGTAAAAAAACTGAAGTAAATACATTGCCAGAAGCAGATTTAAGAGGAAAATATACAGTGAGTTTAAAAGGTTTTGATAACTATGTAATGAAAATTGATGGCGATGCTGCAAAGCCAACTATTACATTATTAGGAACCGATACTTTGAAAGCCAATATGGATTTTGAAAATAACATGATGAATTTGGTTTTTAAAGCTTCTAAAAAATCAAATGATAATATTAGAGTTAATTGTTGGATTGATAAAACAGAAAATATAAATGATACCAATCAAGTGAAAAACTTAGTGGGACAAGCGCAATTATTAGATGGAAGTTTTGCTAATTTTAAAGCAAGTTGGTTGGAGAAAACTAAAGAAGAAAAGAAGAAAACTGATTCTATTCCTGTTATTTCATTAGGTGATATTGTTTATCCATTTACTGATTATGGATGGAAAATAAAACCAAGTGCTGAAACTGTTATTTTTAAAAATGCTACCGTTTGGAGCAATGAAAAAGAAGGTGTTTTAACCGAAACTGATGTAGCTATTAGCAATGGAAAAATTGTTGCTGTTGGCAAAAATTTATCGTTAGCAAATGCAAAAATAGTAGATGCTACTGGCAAACATTTAACCAATGGAATTATAGATGAACACTCACATATTGCCATTACACGTGGAGTAAATGAATGTTCGCAAGCGGTTACCGCAGAGGTTAGAATTGGGGATGTGGTTTACAGTGAAGACATTAATATTTATAGACAATTAGCAGGCGGAGTAACTTCATCGCAGTTATTGCACGGCTCGTGCAACCCAATTGGCGGACAAAGTGCATTGATAAAATTACGTTGGGGATTAGCTCCCGAAAAAATGAAAATAGAAGGAGCTGACGGTTTTATAAAATTTGCTTTAGGTGAAAATGTAAAACAAAGTAATTGGGGAAATGAAACCAATCGTTATCCGCAAACCCGCATGGGCGTTGAACAAATTATGTATGATGAGTTTATAAGAGCCAAAGAATACGAAAAGAATTTGAAACAAAATGCTGCTTTTACTCGAAAGGATTTGGAGTTAGAAGCAGTGCTTGAAATATTGAATAAAAAACGCTTTATCAGTTGCCATAGTTATGTGCAAAGTGAAATAAATATGCTCATGCATGTGGGCGATAGCATGGGTTTTAAAGTGAATACATTTACGCATATTTTGGAAGGATATAAAGTAGCTGATAAAATGAAAACGCATGGCGTAAGTGCCAGTACTTTTGCCGATTGGTGGGCTTATAAATACGAAGTTATTGATGCCATTCCACATAACGCTGCCATTATGCAAAAAATGGGTTTAAACGTTGCCATTAACAGCGATGATGCTGAAATGGGACGAAGGCTAAACCAAGAAGCAGCTAAAATAATAAAATACGGAAATATTAGCGAAGAAGATGCTTGGAAAATGGTGACTTTAAATCCAGCAAAAATGCTTCATTTGGATAATAAATTAGGAAGTATAAAAGTAGGTAAAGATGCCGATTTAGTGCTTTGGAATAACAATCCATTAAGTATTTATGCCAAACCTGAAATGACTTTTGTTGATGGAATTTGTTATTATAGCATAACCCAAGATGAAGCTTTAAGAATAACCATAAAAACCGAACGCCAACGCTTAATCAATAAAATGATAGCCGCCAAACAAGCAGGCGAAAAAGCTGAACATAAAGTGAGTCAGATTGACGAAAATTATCATTGTGAGGATTAAGCTACTTTGTCAAAGTCCTGAACTTTGACAAAGGTTTGTTCCCGCACTTTGTCAAAGTTTTTTTACTTTGACAAAGTTTTTTGTAGAAAATTCCTTTTTTACTGTTTTTAACTTTGTCAAAGTCTTGAACTTTGACAAAGGTTTATTCCCGCACTTTGTCAAAGTTTTTTTACTTTGACAAAGTTAAATTAGTAGAAAAAAACTCAATTAACTTTACTTAATAATTTATCGATTTCAATCGGGAAATTTTCCATTTCTAACACATGAATTTTTTGGGCAATGGTTTCGTGAGTATCTTGTTCTGTGAGTATGGTTTTAGCTTGAAATATAATTTTACCATCATCAAATTTTGAATTCACATAATGAATGGTAATTCCTGTTTCGGTTTCATTGGCAGCTTTTACAGCTTCATGCACATGCATTCCGTACATTCCTTTTCCTCCAAATTTTGGCAATAAAGCAGGGTGAATATTAATGATTTTATTTGGATAAGCATTGACAAAGTAATTTGGAATTAACCATAAAAAACCTGCAAGCACAATTAAATCTGGTCGATATTGGTATAATTTAATTGAGAAATACTCTCTACTTTTAAAATCGTCTTTAGTGAAAACTACACAAGGAATTCCAAATTTTTCCATTTTGCTAATTACTCCAGCATTGGGATTATTAGTAAAAACTGCAGTAATTTTTATGGTTTTACTATCTTTAAAATAATCGACTATGTTTTCAGCATTACTGCCACTTCCCGATGCAAAAATCACAATGTTTTTCATAATTTAAAATCCCAATTCTGTTTTTAAAACCTTTTCTATAAAAATGTTTGCATTGCTATTTCCATTTAAATTTTGAATAGGCAAACTCATAAAAACTAAAACCGTTCTATTATATTTTAACGAAATACGCTTTGAAATTACTGTAGATTGACCTAGCCAAGGATTTACACCTGATGTGCCAAGTGTAATTAAACTTGCGTTGTAAAGTGAATCATAATTACTGGTTCCACTTGATGCAGTTTGTGTATAAAATGGCCTTGCACTCGAAATAATTGTATTGCATTTTAATGTAGGCCAACTGTTGTCAAAAGGTGTTACCAAATCGTTTACATTCATTCTAATGGCTAATCCACTAGGGTCGCTAGCTAGTTTTTGAATAGGTGTAAATCCAAAATATTCCGATTCACTTTGTATATCGGAACCAAAGTTACACATCATAAACATGCGGCCACCATTTTCAAAAAACAAGTCGGTAGATTGTTGAGCCAATGCCAATGTATTTGAAGTGGCTCCTTCATCGCTTATCCAAATAATTTTATTGAAAAACGAAAATATTCGTGCTTGTGTTAATACATCTGGAGCTTGCTCAGTGTAAGTTGAAAGCAAAGTATTATAATCGTTTATTAGCATTAAATCATAAGTTGGAACAAACGATGAAATTCTTGTAGTAATAAAATTCTGTGGTGTGTTTCGTGAAGTTAAATATCCGTTTATAAACAGAGTTTTTGATTTAGGTTTTTTTATAAAAATAGAGTCTTTTGTGAATTTTGAACGCAAGCCAGCTTTGTCAAATGCCCTTATGTAAAAATAATTCATGGAGTCGTATTTCAAACCTTTTATTTTTAAACTTAAAGCATTTGTTTTAATACCAGTATATACAAAACAATCACCTGTAAAGCTAGTGTCAGCTTGAATTGTAATGTCTAAAACCGAATTAGAAAGCGTATAAGCTGAATTATTTGTATCGTTTAAAAACACATCAAAACCATTGATATCTTGCATGCCATCCGCGTCATTTGCTGTCCAAAAAAAGTGAACTGCTGGGAACGAAATCGTAGGTTTTTTACCTGCAATATTTGTCATGTTAATAGTAGGAGCGGAGTTCCTTACCGGATATGCTAAACTTGCTGGTGTTAAATCTTTTTGGCCATTATTGTCTATTGCTCTCACAAAAACATCAATGTCAGCGGTGTCGTTTCCTTGCTGAATAATTAATAAAATACTGCTGTCGGTTCTTGTGGTATAAGTCCAAGTTTTCATGCTATCAATTGAAACCTCAAATCCTACTACATAACCATTACTTGAAGTTCCCCACCAATAAGCGTCTACCCTTGTTGTAAGTCTGTTATTACCGCTTCGCTCTATTTTATTAATTGCCATAAAAGTTTCAGGATTTGGATTTAAACTCAATGTTCCTTCATAACCTTTTTTACAAGCAAAAATTGTTATTACTGTTAATAAAAAAAATAAATATTTAATACTTCTCATTCAATTAGATTAATAATCATCAAACATACTAATTTATTTTTAGATGATTTGCAGCTTGTTAATAATTTAATATTTTAATAAAGTGGTTGAATTGCATAGTGTAAATGCTTAATTCATTACTCCTTCTTTAAGCTTTTCAGCATTTTCAGCAATTTGTAATTGGTCAATAAATTCCTGAATATCACCATTTATAACATCTGGTAAATTGTATTTTGTTAAACCAATTCTATGGTCTGTAACACGTGCTTGCGGATAATTATAAGTTCTAATTTTAGCCGATCTATCACCTGAAGAAACCATGGTTTTACGTTTACTAGCAATTCCATCCACATGTTTTTTCAACTCTATTTCGTATAGTTTTGTTCTTAACATTTGCATGGCACGTTCTCTATTTCCCTTTTGATTACGCTCTACCTGACAAACTACAACTATTCCCGAAGGCTTGTGTGTTAACTGAACTTTCGATTCTACTTTATTTACATTTTGTCCTCCAGCACCTCCCGAACGAGAAGTTTGCATTTCAATATCTGCCGGATTTAATTCTACGTCCACTTCTTCTGCCTCTGGCAATACTACCACCGATGCAGCCGAAGTATGAACGCGTCCTTGCGATTCGGTATCAGGCACGCGTTGCACACGATGAACGCCACTTTCGTATTTTAAAATACCATACACGTCATCACCAGTAACTTCCATTACTATTTCTTTGTAACCGCCCGCACTTCCTTCTGTAAAATCTAACACTTCAGTTTTCCAACCTTTGTTTTCGCAGTAACGGCTATACATTCTATAAAGTTCACCAGCAAAAAGGGAAGCTTCATCGCCACCAGTTCCACCTCTAATCTCTATGGTTGCATTTTTTTCGTCTTCAGGTTCTTTTGGAATTAATAAAATACGAATTTCTTCTTCTAAAGGTTGAACAAGTGGCTCTAATTCATCTAATTCTCCCTTAGCCATGTCGCGCATGTCTGAATCTTTTTCGTTCTTTAAAATATCTTTCGCATTATCAATATTTGCTCTAATGTTTTTGTACTCATAGTACTTTTCCATTATTACACTTAAACTTTTGTATTCTTTATTTAAATGGGTAAAACGCTTCATATCGGCCAAAATTGCTGGCTCGCTGATTAACTCTTCCACATTTTTAAATCGCTGAAATATAGCTTCTAATTTATCTAACATTGCTTATTAAGCTTAAAAATTGAGGCGCAAATATAAGACTCACACTGTTTAATAACTAATATTTTCATTTTTTGTTCTTTAGCTTTAATTTGCACCAATTTCTTATGAATAATTTAAGAATAGTATTTCTTTTTATATTGAAAACTAAGCTACTTTATAATAGATTTGCCTTATAATTGTTTTTTTTAATATGAAATACGTTTACCTATTTGTTTGTTTGCTATTGTCGTTTAATTTGACTGCCCAAGTCAATGCCAATAACGATGCCGCTCAAATAGATAGTTTAATAGTAGCTGCATATAAAATTGGTTCTCAAAATGTAGTGGAAGCTTTAGAAAACTCCAAAAAAGCTGCAAAACTATTGAATGATAATTCCTCAAATGCCCAAAATCTGAAAGTTTATAAGTCGTTGGGAACATTTTATTATTTATCGGCAAACTTTAATTTGGCAATTGTAAATTATCAAAAAGCACTCAGTTTTGAACCAGATAATACTTTAACAAAAGGTCAAATATATTATGCTTTAGGAAATTGTAATTTTGCCCTTGGCAATTTACCTAATGCCCTAAAATTAAGTTTGGAAGCACTTAAAATATTTGATAACCTTCATGAAAACAATGATTTATTAAACGCATATGTTTCTATTGCAAATATTTATGAAAGACAAAATAGTTTTTCAAAAGCCATAGAATTCAATTTAAAAGCTGCCAATATATTTGAGCAAAACAAAAATATTTTTAGAACGCTTACCATATTTGAAAATGTTGGGAAAATATATGCGCTCCAAAAAAAATACAACTTAGCCATTAATTATTATAACAAGGCATTGGGAATTTATAAAAACATTGGAAATAAAGCCGGTGAAGCCATTACTTATCAAAATATCGCCAAGCTGTTTTATAACCAAATGAATTATAAAACTGCTTTGGTGTATTATCAATTATCGTACAAAATTGCAAAGCAAGTAAATTCTGAAGTATTGGAAACTAGTAACTTACTCGGATTAGGCAATTCAGAACTAATGCTTAATAATTATGGTGTTGCAGAGCAAAATTATAAGTTAGCACTACAAAAAGCCAAATTGCTAAACCAACGTTTTGAGTTAAAAGAAGCTTATGAAGGTTTGGCCATTATTTCAAAATCGAAAAACAATGCTTTTGAATCCAAAACATTTTCAATGTTAAGTAGTCAATTGAAAGATTCATTGTTTAACGATTCAATATTAGCAAGTGTTACCAATTTGCAGCTGCTATACGACAAAGAAAAAACCCAGCAGCAAGTAGTTTTATTGAAGCAAAATGAAGAATTAAGCAATATTCAACTCATAAAAGAAAGGCAAATTAGAAAAATGCTGATAGCAATTGTTATACTTTTTGTATTGCTAACAGTTGGTTTTTTATATTTTTATATGAACAATAAACGAATTAGTTCATCGCTAAAAAACCAGAACAATAAACTGGAAATTCAAACCGAAGAATTAGGCAGGTTAAACAATGTAAAAGATCGTTTTTTTAGCATAATTAGTCACGATTTGCGAAATAATATGACCACCATGAAATTGTATTTTGACTTAATGAGTAATAAAAAATACAAGCCTGAAAATACCGAAGAATTAACCAAACAAATAGCTTCATCGGTTGAAAACAATATTGATTTATTAGAAAACTTATTGGTATGGGCTTCCTCACAAATAAAGGGGTTACCATTAAAATTTGAATCGTTAAACATATTTGAATTGGTAAATAAAAACATTGCTTTAGCAGCCAGCATTGCACATCAAAAAAACATTACACTTGTTAATCTTTGTATGGAGAATAGCAGGGCTTTTGCCGATGAAAACACCATCAATTTGGTGTTACGGAACTTAATTGTAAACGCTATTAAGTTTACTAATGATGAGGGTAAAATAACGGTTTCGTGTAAGATTATTGACTCAAAAATTAAAATTTCCATAGCTGATAATGGAGTGGGAATTGATAAAGAAAAATTAGACCAAATGTTTACCCAGCATAAAAATCCAAGTACGCAAGGCACGGCTAACGAAAAAGGAACGGGCTTAGGTTTATTGCTTTGTGACGATTTTATAAAACAAAATAACGGTACTATTTATGCCAAAAGTGAAAAAGGAAAAGGTTCTGTTTTTACTTTTGAATTGCCACTTTAATTGTTAGTACATGTTCCATCGGTTAAAATATACCGTCTATCAACCAACAAATATCAACCGACAACTATTTTATAAAATATTTAGCAAAAATGGTATGTTTGTTTGCTTATAAAAAAATCAAATTGAAGAATAAAATAAATAAACTGTATTTATTGGGAATAATGCTGATACAAATTTCAGCAATTGCACAAACCGGAAAATTGACCGAAGAACAAAAATTGGCTTTTGATAAAGTATATTTTAAAGCCATGAAGGAAAAAATGCAAGGTAGCTATGACGATGCAGAACTTACATTCAGAGAAGCCATCATTTTAGACAAGGAAAATGCGAACGTTTATTACCAAATAGCAGAAATAAACTTTGCAAAAAAACGGGTGAAAGAAGCCGTTAAATTTGCTCAAATTGCGGTTCAACTAAACCCAAGTAATATTTGGTATAACAACCTTTTAGCAGAATTATATAAATCGAATAGAGAATATGAAAAGTCGGCCGATTTATATTTGGAAATGTATAATAAGTTAACCCCAGAACTTAATTACCTGTATGAAGCCGCTACTAATTATTTTTATGTAAACAAATTCAGTAAATCAATAAAAATTTTAGATAAAATAGAGCATATTATTGGTCCAAAAGAAGAAGTTATCATTAAAAAAGAGCAAATATATTTACAAGCAAACAAAATAAATAAGGCCATTTATGAAGTAGAAAAGTTAATAAAATATTATCCTACCGACCTAAAATACAAAGGAATGTTAGCTGATTTGTATTTGAGTAAAAAAGATGATAAGAAAGCCAATGAAATATACAACGAAATATTGCGTCAGGATCCTGATAACGGATATGCCAACATTGCTTTAAGTGAGTATTATAGATCAAAGAAGGATAATGATTTGGCTTATTCCTATTTGAAAAAAGCCATTGCCTCACCTGATTTAGAAATAAAATATAAAATACAAATATTGGTTCCTTTTGTATCACCAGAGGTAAAAGGCGAAAAACGCAAACAAGCATATGAATTAATAGATATATACAAAAATGCCCATAAAGCGGAAGCCAGTGCTACCATGCTTAAAGGCGATTTGTTAGCCCAAGATAGTAGGTTTGAGGAAGCAAGAAATGAATACCGTGAAACTGCTAAGCTAGATGCTAGTAATATTATTATTTGGCAACAGGTTTTATATTGTGATCAAGAGCTTAACGACAATATGGGATTATTAGCCGACTGCGATAGTGCATTGGAATTGTTTCCTACCGAACCCATGTTTTATAACTATAAAGCAATGGTAAGTTTACAAGAAAAACAATACGAAAAAGCCATTGATGCTGCTTTAAAAGGGGTGGAATTTGTAGTAGATAACGATAAATTAAAAGTGCAGTTTTTAAGCATTGCTGCCGATGCAGCACATTATGCTAAAAAACATAATTTGGTAGATTCAATATATGACCAAGCTTTATTAATAGACCCAAATAGTGCTTATGCATTAAACAATTATGCTTATTTTTTATGCTTAAGAAAAGTGAATTTGGATAAGGCTGATAGCATGAGTTATTTAAGTTTGCAATTAGAACCAAACAGCGCAAGTTATTTAGACACATATGGCTGGATTTTATACCAGAAAAAAGAGTATCAAAAAGCAAAAAGTTATATTGAACAATCGTTAAAAATATCACCAAAAAGTGGGGAAGTGTTAGACCATTATGGCGATATTTTATACCAATTAGGGGAAAAGGAAAATGCCATTGAAAGTTGGAAAAAAGCCAAAGAATACAATGCTACTGGAGAGTTTTTAGAGGAAAAAATAAAACAAGGAAAACTGATAGAGTAATAATTGTATTGTCAAAGTTATTGCGAGGGGTTATTTTTTTAGGAAAAAATATAAAAAACATTGTGCAATGCTATGTTTCCTAATTTGAAAACCAAAAATTGAACCACATAGAATATTTAGCCTATAAACTATGCATCCTATGTTCCTATGTGTTTTATATTTTCCAATAATTAGTTTATATATATATAAGCTATTGTAAGTCAAAAAACTCCCGATAAATCAAATTCATCATTTTAATGATTGCAATGTTTTTTGTAATAATAACTGAACTAAGCTCTTTCAAAAACTTGAAAGCTGTAATCAAATTTGTTTTTTTCGTCAGCTAAGTTTTTAGTTTCATGGGTTAGTTTCCAATTGGTTTCCAATGATGGGAAAAAAGCATCGGCCTCAAATACATGGTGGGTTCTGGTTAAATAAATAGTATCAGTTTTATTCATTATTTGGGCGTAAATACTGTCGCCACCTATTATAAAAAGTTCCGTTTCGTGTAGCGTTTTTGCATAAGCTATTCCTGCTTCTATGGAGTTAAAAACAAAGCAACCTTCTATAGCATTTGTGTTTCTACTAATTACTATATTTGTTCTGTTAGGCAATGGTTTTCCTATGCTTTCATATGTTTTTCGGCCCATTAATATGGAATGACCAGTGGTTAAGTTTTTAAAATACTTCAAATCGGCTGGTAAATAACACAATAATTCATTGTTTTTACCAATTCCATTTTGCTCGTCTGCAGCTACTATAATTGAAATTTTCATGCGGTAAAGGTATTCTTCTATTTAAATTTAACCTAAAAGTATCACTACTTTTAATGAAAATTTTGGTGCTATGCTTTAATTTATTTATTTTGTTGAATAAATAACATTTGAGTATGAACGTAAACTTTGATTGTAACTTATGTGGCTGTAAAGAAGGAAAAACCATTCCTTTTAGATATGCTTTTAAGGATAAATTTTTATGGGGTGTAAAATGCAATAACTGCGAATTAGTTTCTATTTGGCCAAGGCCAACTGATGACGAAATAGTAGAAATGTATGCATCAGATTATTTTACTGGAAACGATAAAGAAACTCACCACATGGAAGTGGCTTATGTTGATTTATTAGCCTCTGGCGATTATGCCGATGGAATAACACATATTCAACAATACTGTAAATCGGGAAATATTTTAGATGTGGGTTGTGCCACAGGCAATTTTTTACATGCTTTAAAAAACAATGGTTACAACGTAAAAGGCATAGAGCTTTCGAGTTTTGCCGCTGAATTTGGTCGCAAAAATTTTGGAATTGATATAGTAAACAAACCTTACGATTTTAATTTATTGAACAATGAATTACCCGAAAATTATTTTGATGTGGTATTGATGGGCGATGTATTGGAACATTTTACAAACCCTACCGAAGCCATGCAGTTAACCTACAAAATTTTAAAACCAGGTGGAGTAGCGCTGATTCAATTACCAGGAACGCTTAACTTACTTTCAAGTAAACTAGGTTTTATGGTTTATAAATTAATTGGTTCACAAAAAACCATGCATATTTCTCCGTTTCATTTAACCGAATTCAATGAAAAAACGGCAAGAAGAATGTTTAAGGATTGCGGATTTACCAAAACCAATATTAAACAAGAAGTGAAGCCACCTAACACCGTTCCTTTAAGAGGCAGTTTTATTGAAAATACGGTGAAATTTGTGTTCCAACATATCAATTTTTATTTAACCAAATGGTTTGGAATAGCTGGTGATCGAATCATTATTGAAACCTATAAATAACAATTACTTCGTTTAAGTTTTACTACCAAATTTATTTTCTTATTTTCGCACCTCATTTTAAAAATCAAAAGAGCAGTTGAACTGTTATTTTTGATTGAATTATTCATATTATGCATAGAACACACACCTGCGGAGAGCTTAGAATTACTGATATAAATACCACTGTTACATTAAGTGGTTGGTTACAAAAAAGCCGCGATTTAGGCGGAATGACTTTTATAGATTTACGCGATAGATACGGAATTACTCAATTGGCTTTTAACATGGAAACCAATGCTGCCTTGTGCGAGCAAGCGCGTAAATGCGGACGTGAGTTTGTATTGAAAGTAACCGGAAAAGTAATTGAACGCAGCAGCAAAAACTTAAATATTTCAACTGGTGAAATAGAAATTGAGGTAACGGAATTTGAAATTTTAAACGAATCGCAAACTCCTCCTTTTACCATAGAAGATAATACTGACGGTGGTGATGATATACGCATGAAATACCGTTATTTGGACATCAGAAGAAAGCCTGTTCGCGATAATTTATTGTTGCGTCATAAAATGAGTCAACAAACACGTATTTTTTTAGACGCGCAAGAATTTACAGAAGTTGAAACACCAGTTTTAATTAAATCAACGCCCGAAGGTGCTCGCGATTTTGTGGTACCAAGCCGCATGAATCAAGGACAGTTTTATGCATTACCACAATCGCCTCAAACATTTAAACAATTGCTAATGGTAGCCGGAATGGATAGGTATTACCAAATTGTAAAATGCTTTAGAGATGAAGATTTGCGTGCCGACCGTCAACCTGAGTTTACACAAATAGATTGTGAAATGAGTTTTGTGGAGCAAGAAGATATTTTAAACATGTTTGAAGGATTGGTAAAACATTTATTCAAAAATGTAAAAGGAATCGACATTGATTCATTACCAAGAATGACCTTTGCTGATGCAGCAAAATATTATGGTTCTGATAAACCTGATACCAGGTTTGATATGAAATTCGTAGAATTGAAATCATCCAATGTAGAGACGTATAATTATACGTCTTTACCTAACAACGACCTTGTTTCAGGTAAAGGTTTCCCGGTTTTTGATAATGCAGAATTAGTAGTAGGAATTTGTGCCAAAGGCTGTGCTGAATATACCCGCAAACAATTAGATGAATTAACAGAATTTGTAAAACGTCCGCAAATTGGCGCCACTGGTTTGGTTTATGCGAGAGTAAATGCCGATGGAAGTGTTAAATCATCGGTAGATAAATTTTATGATGAAGCCACTTTAAAATCATGGGCTGACGCAATGAATGCAGCACCTGGCGATTTGATATTATTAATGGCTGGCCAAACCGATAAAACCCGCAAAGCTTTATGTGAATTACGTTTGGAAATGGGAACCCGAATGGGTTTGCGTAATCCAAATGTGTACGCTTGTTTATGGGTACTCGATTTTCCGTTGTTAGAGTTTAACGAAGAAGAAAACCGTTGGTTTGCCATGCACCATCCGTTTACTTCGCCAAAGCCTGAAGATATTGCTTTAATGAACGAAGGTAAGTTTGGCCAAGTTCGTGCAAATGCTTATGACATGGTGGTAAATGGCGTAGAAGTGGGTGGAGGTTCTATTCGTATTTTCGATAAAACTTTACAAGCAAAAATGTTTGATGTGTTAGGATTTACCAAAGAAGAAGCGCAAGCACAATTTGGTTTCTTGATGAATGCTTTTGAATATGGTGCACCTCCACATGGTGGAATTGCTTTTGGTTTCGACCGTTTATGTTCGCTTTTTGGTGGCGAAAACTCTATCAGAGATTTTATTGCTTTCCCTAAAAATAACTCTGGCCGCGATGTAATGATTGATGCACCAAGTATAATTGATAACAAACAATTGAAGGAGTTAGGAATTGATGTGAGAAAATAAATTTTAAATTTTCTGATAAA